>CALAYY010000097.1 GCA_937895465.1 uncultured Clostridia bacterium
GGTGTTTATCGTTTTGTTCTTGTGATAGGGAATATTTTAATACCGTATCAAAGATATTCCCTATCACAAGAACAAAACGATAATTTGAAAGAACGAAATGAATATGTTTGGAAAGCTGATATAAAACATATAGATACAGGGGTTTTGTTAAGTATGGACGGCGGCAAAACTCTTAAAATGCATGGTGAAATTAATACTCCTTTTGAAGACAGATGGTATTGGACAGAGCCTACTATTGTTGAATTATCAGATAATTCTATTGCAATGCTTTTGAGATTTGACGGAACAGGATTTTTATTTAGAAGCAATTCATTTGACGGTGGAAAGACTTGGAGTGAGCCCAAAAAGACAGATATTCCCAAATCCTAACAACAAAGTAAAGCTTTTGAAGTTCCAAGACGGGCGCATCGCATTATTACATACACCTAATAATAATATCAATTTCAGGTCAAGGAATCCCTTAAGTGTATGGATTAGCAACGATGATATGAGAAGCTGGTATTATAAAAAAGAAGTCTGTGATTTTGACGGTTGTTATTCTTATCCAGACGGTTTTATTACTCAAGACCAAAAGCATATTATGTTTACTGTAGATTTTAACAGACATGATATATATTTTTTTGACCATGAAATAAAAGATTAAAAGAGAAAGTTGATTATACCAAAATTTATAATTACTAACTATATGAAATTATGCTTTGTGCTTTTTGCGGTATTCTAAAGGATTCATGCCTGTTGCTTGATTAAAAGCAACGGTGAAAAGACTAGAGTATTTAAAACCGCAGCTTTCGCTTATTTGGGTAATAGTCAGGGGAGTGGTTTCAAGCAGGTGCTTAGCAAGCCCTATTCGTTTTTTCGTAATATAATTTTTGGGATTTTGACCAAGTTTTTTCTTAAAAAGTATACGAAAATGGTCAGGACTGTACCCTGCATTGATTGCAAGGGCGTTAATATTTATATCCATCATATAATGCTCATCTATATAAAAGATTGAATAATCAATAGGTTCTTTTGTGGTTGCAAAGTTGGTTTTCTTTCTTTTTATATCTATAAGCATTTGTGATATATAAGATTCAATAACAGATTGGAATTGAAAATATTTATTCTTGTATTCAGTTGCTATTTTCCTTATATATCCTAAAATGACATTATCAGTATCGATATAACAATTAGTGTCCAGTTCTATTGACTTATCCTTAAGGTCAAATCCCAAAGCAATTATGGATGCTGAATCATAATGTTTTTCATCATGAAGGGTATTAGGTTTGAACATCGTGTAAGAACTCGAAGAAAAATTAAAAGAATTAGAATCCGTTAAGTCAGCTCCAAAGTATTTTATATAACTGTTTGGAATGCTAGTTGTTGCTTTATCGTAATGTGATATGCCTTTTCCGCTAAAATAATATACAAATTCATAACAGTTATGACCGTGAGGAACGATCATTCTGCCTTTATCATATAGATTTTGAATTAAAAATTTGAACTCTACCATGATTTTCCTGTAGTTAAATTATATACCATTTTTTTACATTGTAAAGGCAAAATCTCGTAAAACCATAAAAATGACGCGGATTTTATTATTGATTATGATGTATGAAGAATATATCATTAGATATGAAATATAGCTCAAAATTTTACTAAGGATAAAAGATGAAAGAAGTATATATGCCAATAAATAAAACAAGAAAAAGAAAATGGACGGCAAATAATAAACAAAATTACTTTATGGCAATGTGCGGCGTTTTGTTTTTATTGGTGTTTTCATACGCACCTATGTTTGGCATTATGCTTGCATTTAAAAACGGTGATCGGGCAATAAACGTTTTTCAGGCGTTAATACAAGGCAAATGGGTGCATTTTAAAAATTTTACAGATCTTTTTTCTGACAGAAAATTTGTTGATATTTTGTTAAATACAATTGGGCTTAATATGCTTATGCTGTTAATCAACTTCCCAGCTCCAATTATTTTTGCGTTGCTAGTTAATGAAATAAGGCATAAAAAATTTAAAAAAACTATTCAAATAATGACAATGTTTCCGCATTTTATATCTTGGATTATATTTGGCGGAATTATTATAGCTCTTACCGATATGACTACAGGAGTTGTTAATCCAATATTGGAGGCATTGCGTATAAGCAATTTTCAAAACCCCATTAATCTGGGGTCTGCAGAATATTTTTGGGCTGAAATGATTATAGCCTCTTTAGTAAAAGGTGTGGGATGGGGGTCAATTATCTATTTGGCGGCAATAGCTGGTATAAATCCAGAATTATATGAAGCTGCTGAAATAGACGGTGCGGGAAGATTTCACAAAGCAATAAAGATTACATTGCCAATGATTGCACCTACAATTACTGTATTTTTGTTGTTACAAATTTCAAAATTGTTGGGTAATTCTTATGAGCAATTCTATTCTTTACAAAACCCTATCAATCTTGATCGAAGTGAAGTGCTATCTACATACATTTATTTTAAGGGAATCACACAGCGCAGATATTCTTATGCATCTGCTTTAGGGTTATTTGAATCGGCAATTTCGGTTGTATTGCTGATTGTAAGCAATTTGATAAGCAAAAAAACGACTGGAAGGGGAATCTTTTAATGAATGCTAATATAGAACAATTTAAAACACATATAAAAAACAAAGAAGAAAAAAAGCCTAGTAAATTTCAATTATTTGATACAGTCAATTATACATTGATGATATTGTTTGCGTTTATAACTATTTATCCCTTTTTCTTTGTACTTATCGGCTCATTAAATGACGGGCAAGATTATGCTTCAGGCGGTATATGGCTTTTTCCGCACTTATTTACTACGGCAAGCTACAATGTGGTTTTAAGTGATGCACGGTTTTGGTTAGCAGTCAGAAATACTGTAATAAGAACAGTTATAGCAACTGTAGTTTCTGTATTGTTTACCTCTATGGTTGCTTACGGCATGAGCAGACCTGACTTAAAGCATAAGAATGTATTTTATTGGATTAACTTAATAACGTTGTTTTTTAGCGGGGGTCTAATTCCTTATTTTCTATTGATAGTAGCAATAGGACTATATGATACATTTTGGGTTTATATAATTCCTGCAATGTATTCAGTATATAATATGATAGTTTTTTCTAGCTTTTTTAGAGGCATACCTGACAGCATAAGAGAATCTGCCATAATAGACGGTGCCAATGAATTTACGATTTGGTTTAGAATGTACTTGCCTTTATCAAAACCTGTTATAGCAACAGTAGGTTTATGGGTTGCGGTTGGGCATTGGAATAGCTATATGGCAACAATGTTATATACAATGGATACAAATCTTATTACCTTACAATATTATCTTATGAAATTAATCAAAGAAGCAAATGTAAGCTATGAAGGCGTAAGTTGGGATATAAGAGATCAAGTAACAGCTCAAACAATTTCTTATGCAGCTATGATTGTGGCGACAATACCAATAATAAGTGTTTATCCTTTTATTCAAAGATTTTTTGCAAAGGGAATAATGATAGGCTCTTTAAAAGGATAACAGGAGGATTTAAATGAAAAAAAGTTTTAAACAGGGATTATTTTCGTTAATTTTATGCGGAGTGTTTTTACTCGGAGGGTGTGGTATAGGTGATTTTACTAATACCGATGATGATATCTTTCCAGATTTTCCCCTTGCAGATGACAAATCAGAAAGCTGGGAACAATGGGATAAAGATGAAGGGACTATTGAAATTGACTGGTTTGTCAATTATTCGACATTTGTATGGTCTGGTGCCCAAAACTCTCTTGTGTCAAATAAAATATTAGAAAAAACGGGAGTAAAAATTAATTTTATAACACCTGTCAGTGATGACGGGCAAATGCTAAACACGTTGATTTCAGGTAATAAATTGCCTGATGTTATAACTCTTAACAGAAATTCATCAGAAAGAATATTGCTTGCTGAACAGGGTCAGATATATTCAATTAACGGACTCTCACAAAGATGGGCACCTAGATTGATTAATAGAATTGACCAAGAAATAATTGATTATTATGCTGCTTCAAATGGAAAACTGTATGGATTGCCCAATCAATATACTACTGAGAGCGATTTACAGGAATATGAGGATATGGGTGGACAACTTCTTTCAAATGGAGCTGTTGTAGTTAGAGAAGACTATTTGAATGATTATATTGCATATAAGAAAAGCATCAATCCATCTTGGCAGGATAAAGAGGCTTCATCGCCTCAAGGCTTTATAGCAATGTGTGAATGGGTTAAGAAAAATAAGTCTATAACAAATTCTCAGCCTACAGTATTATTATCAGCTTTTGACCGCAATATTGATTATAACAGCCGTGCTATTCAACATCTGGTGGAGTATTTTAATGTTGCACCTGAAGACAATCAAGGAAATTTTACATACCAATATGCATCAGATAAATTTAAAGAAATGCTTATGTTTTTAAATGAGATGTATAGGAAAAACATAATTATCAGCGGTAACTTGTCAACAACTGCAACACAGATAAGACAAAATATTCAAAATGGTATTCCTTTTGCCTGTATTCTTTCGCCTCAAGATTTTTCGGGATATTTTAAAAACGCGGCATTAAAAGATATTAATTATGTTCCCATTGTTCTTACCAATTCTAACGGTGATGCTCCTCAATTGCGTAATCTTTCAAGCTGGGGCTTAAGAAACACTATGGTAACAAAAAACTGCAAAAGACCTGACAGGGTAATAAAGCTTTTGGATTTCTTGCAGTCAGAAGAAGGACAAGCCTTAATATATTGGGGTGTAGAAGGAACTACATACGATGTAACAATTGAGTCTTCAACAATAGTCGAAAAAGCAACTGCATTAAACGGCGTAACAAAAGACATCAAATATAAATACGGTCAAATGGAATTTACCCAAACAGCTTGGAATAAGATGCAGGATAATGATGCAGCAGAGTACGGCTTTTTGAGAGGTATGATCTTATTATACAATCCGATGTACCCCAGATTAACTTCACCCAAAGGCAATGAATTAAATTATTACTGGAATTATGTTGAATACAACACCAAAGCAGCTTTGATACCTTACACTTTTAGTTACAAACCAGCAACAATTCAACTTGACCCTTTAGACGATGATTATCTTGAAATGGTTAATATAGAAACGGACTTGAAAGATTTGTGGTACGAATACTTGCCTAAAATTATAAGCGCTCCAACGGCATCTCAGGCAGAAAACATATATAACCAAACGCTTGCAACAGCAAGACAATACGGTTATGAAGATCTTTTGGAAGTGCAAAATCAAGCTTTTCAAAAGATGAAAATTAAAATGGGAATAACGTGGGCATACCCTCCTAATGACCCCCAATCAAACTATCATAATTTGACTGTAGAGTCTTTACGGGGCAATATAGAATACAATTTAGAAATTCCTGATAATGTAACAATACAATAATGACAATGTAACGATAAAACAATACAAAAGATAAAAAACACATAAAGGAAGACCAATGATAATACTAGATAGCGATATAGGCGACGATATAGATGATGCTTTTGCTGTTGCAATGTTAATGCACATTCCAGAAATTGATTTGATAGGAATAACCACTGTTTATCGTAACTGTGAACAAAGAGCAAAAATAGCGTCAGCACTTTTGAAACTGTATAATCGTGAAGATATAGGGGTTTATGCCGGAGTCAATAAGCCCATAAAGCAGGCAATATATATAGCTCCGTATGAAACCAAGCAGCCTGACGGCACACCTAATATCCCTCATTATTATGAAGATATGAATGAAAGCGTTTATAAGGAACAGCATGCTGTTGATTTTATATTAGATATGCTTGAAAAACATCCTAATGAAATTACTTTGGTTGCTATTGGCCCGCTGACCAATTTTGCATATGCTTATATGAAATCGCCTGATGTTTTTAAAAAGGCAAAACAAATTGTCTTTATGGGAGGTCAGATTGAAGGCAATTATGCCGAATGGAATATCAAATGCGATCCCGAAGCAGCAAAAATTGTTTTTGAAGCTTCAGTGCCTATAAAGATTGTGACTTTGGAAACGACCAAACTTTGTGAGTTTTCTGAAGAGGATATAAGATTTGTCCAATCAATTAATACTCCTCAAATGACTTTTATTAACAGAATGTTTCAAAAATGGCTAGTTGACAATAACGGAAGAAGACCGCCAATAATGTATGACCCTTTAACAGTTGGAACTTTAGTGCAAGACTTTTGCGAATTTGAAAGAATGAAAGTTCATATTACTTTAGAAGGAAAAGAAAGGGCTATGATCAGAAGGGCTAAAGAAGGAGAAAGTTTTACCGTAATGGATGTAAGCATTAATGTAAAACATAGAGAGTTTATTGAGTACTTAAAGCAAAAACTCTTGGATACAAAAGAAATTATTTAAAAAAAACAAATGGAGGAAATTATGAGAACAACGTTTAAGAAAAAGCATATTGCTCAATTGCTTGCAATTTGTTTCTTTGCTGTGTGTTTGTCAATGTCTTTAAACATTAAGATGAATACAAAAGCATCTGCAGAAGAAACAGCGACTTCGTATATAAGTGACGGTATGTCAGGTTATTTTGCATTAAACACAACAGGGGGTTCTTTGTATGCGCCCTTTGACCAAATTGCAGTAAGAACAGATGTTAATTCGGGTAATGCTGGAATTATGGTAACATTAGACGAGGCAATTATTCTTAACGCTCAAGGAGCTCTTGTTTTTGATTATTATCAAATGGTTGTTAATAGAGACGAAGGTATCAATGTTTCAATTAATGATAATGCTTTAAAGACAGACGCGGTTTATTATGTTGTTTCCAAAAAGGGAGATATTACAGAAAAAACCTCAATTGACGGCATGCTTCATCCGACAGTTACTTCTACTACAGGCTTTATAGGTAAATTTATTGTTCCTGTTTCAAGTTTTTCTGCAAGTGTAGAATCATTAAGCACGATTACCTTTACATCGTCATTAAATGAGAGAGTTAGGCACAGTTTTGGCGTAATTTATGCATTGGATACTGTTCCTATCGATAATTTAATCTTGAATGAAGAAGATAAGATATTTACACCTTCTTCTGAAAACTTTGTAAAATGTGGAGATATAGATAATATTTTAGCTTTTTATATGACTAAGGGAACACTAAAAGGTGCAAAGTCTCAACTTACTTCAGCAATGGTTAGGACTGAAGACCAATTAGGAATAAACTATAAAATGGACCCTATGGTGTTAAATTTTCCTGAAAATTTATTAAACAATGATGGTAATGTTGATTTGTCTGATATTCAGGGAATAATGATTAATGTTCAAAACCCTAATATTGATAAAGATATGTTTATAACTATGTCTGTTATTGGACAAGAACATAAAGATACACCTAATGCTTTTAATCTGGACTATGCAAGAATGTCTTCTAACGGTACTAATAAACAGATCAGGATTACTCAAAGTGATGTTGGATTTAATTATGCTTCAGCTAAGATTGAAAAGCTTTATGAAGGATACAGCTACTTGCCTATCAACTCTACAGTCTTTACAGGAAAAATTGCAGGCATAGGACCTGATGTTTTTCCCACTGTTCTTGCTCCTTATATGTTTGTGAATACTTTAAACAACGCCAATATGTGCAATAGGGACATAACCATAAAATCAGTTCAATGGTTGGCAAATGAACCTTTTGCATCTTTGGTTAAGGATAATGGAACTACTGTTACAGCAAGTTATCAAAACCTTGATGTGACAACAAGTACAACACAATTTACTTATGATGCAACTTTTTCTATTAGTGTTAAGAGCGGATACACATTAAATAATTTGACTTTCAACAATGAAGCTGTTGTCTTGCCTGAAACTAATATGTTAACAAAAACAGGACTTATTAGCGGAGAAAATAATGTTTTAGCTGTTGATGCAATAGCAACAGAATATGATATAACTTATAATCTTGACGGCGGAGTAAATAACGAAAGCAATCCAGAAACATATACCATGGAAAGTGGTACTTTATCTTTAAAAGAGCCTGTCAAATCGGGATATAATTTTGGTGGTTGGTTTTTAACAGGAGATTTTTATGATACAGCCGTTACATCTATTAATATTGATTTAAGTCATATAGGAGGTATCACTTTATATGCAAAGTGGGTGCCTGGAGATATTGATTATAATATAACCGTTTCTAAGACGGGCAATGGTAATGTTGTTTCTGATAAAGCCACTGCAAAAATAGGTGAAGAAGTTATATTTACTATAACGCCTGAAGAAGGTTTTATTGTGAAAAGTGCATTACTAAACGGTAACCAAATCAAGAATTTGCTAGTTGATGGAAAATATACCGCGACTATTGGTGCTGCTGATATGAAATTGGTTGTCGTTTTTGATAATAATGAAATATTTACAGTAGCACAGGGTGCTTCATATTTTCTTGTAACTACAACGAAAGGTTCAGTATATTCTCCGTTCTTAGGAGTTGCTTTACGTACAGATGTTGCAGAAGGCATGGGAGGAATGACCTCTAACGGAATCCAAGCAACACTTTCAACTGGCAGCTATATAGCATTTGATTATTTTCAGATGGTAGTAAACACCAATGCAGGTATTAATGTCGGTATAAGTGACGGTACAAGCACTCTTTCATTAAAAAACGGTGCAAGCTATTATGTTCAAAATAATCAAGGAATTATATCAAAAGTAATTACTGATGGTATGGTATACCCTATAACTTCTCAATATCAAGGATTTTCTGGCAGATTTATTATTCCTGCAGAGAGTTTTGAAGGTTCAATATCTAATTTTACATCAATAACATATTCAAGTTCGCTTGTTAACAGAGTCCGTCATAGTTTTGGTAATGTCTATGTATTAGAAGGTTTTGAGCCTACAACAGCTATAACAGATGAAGATGTTGTTTGGACTGCACAAGCAGATAATTATACAAAATCTGGCGGTGATAATGTTACAGCAATTTTATTAAATGTGGGCGAATTTGTAGGGGCTCCTGCTAACTTGACAGCAGAAACAACCAATAATTCTACAGTTGCACAATATAAAAACGATGTAATGATAATAAGTTTGCCTGATGAGATGAAAAATGAAAATGGATATGTTTCTTTAGAAAAAATAAAAGGCTTGGTCTTTGATTTAAAGACAACATCCAAAGCAAAGCTTTTTCCTATTATGGGAGTAATTGATTCAAAATATGAAGTAAACACTCTTAATGGCTGGCAAACAAGATATGCTAATGAAACAAATACTTGGATTTGGGAAAATGGAACAATAAGTGTTAATCAAAGTGCAGTAGTCATATATCCTGAATTTGATGGAAGAATAGTTATTCCTATGACGCAAGCTGCTTTTTCAGCAACAACCAATGCTACAGGAGATACTTTCCCGACAGAAATATTGCCTTATATCATTGTAGAACCTCTTAATAACCCGTCAATATGTAACTCATCAGTGACTGTTAGAAGTGTTAAGTTGGTGGATGATTTGGCACCCTATGAGGCGTGCAGTGTAAGCTATGACGGATTTAATGCCACGGTGGAAGCAGGGCTTTCTAAAAACTATGTACTGCCTGGTACCGAAATAACATTTACCGTATTACCTAAAGTAGGATTTGAGTTTGAATCAGCTGCACTTAACGATGAGCCTATTACTTTAAATAGTGATAATACGTATACAATGATAGTAACCCAAGATGTTAACTTCTTTGTAACATTCAAAGCCATAAATTATTCTATAACTTATGAGTTAAACGGCGGCACTAACAACGCTGAAAACATTACTTCGTATTTATCTACTAATGCAACTTTTGATTTGCTTGAACCTACAAAAGAAGGTTATGTTTTTGAAGGTTGGTATGCAAACGAAGATTTTAGCGGTGAAAAAGTAACTTCCATTTTAAGAGGAATAAGTGGAGACATTACTTTGTATGCAAAATGGTCTAAGGAATCCAAGGCAACAACTAAGGGTTGCGGTTCTGTTTATAATAACGGAACAGGTATAACAATAATGACTCTTATTATATCTTTTGGATTAATACTTTTGTTGAGCAATAAAAAGAAATACATAACAAATTAAACACATAATAAACTAAAGACAAATTCGGCTGTCCTCTAAATTGTTTAGAGGACAGAAGCCGAAAAAATGGGGTAAGAATGAACAAAATATATAAATATGGTCTGTTAATTTTATTGATTATTTCTATTGCAGTTAATCTAAATTTGATAAAGGAAAAAGAAGCAGTGACTTTTGCTTATACTTGGTCAGACCCTGCCACCATCACAAAAGTAACAGAAGAGAATAGAGAGCAGATATATAATACTCCGATAGATAACGATACAACAGAAACATATAATCCCAACAGCCGCAATTTTCAAAGCATGGCTTCTATTGAA
>CALAYY010000098.1 GCA_937895465.1 uncultured Clostridia bacterium
TAAATTGTGTCTGCCCGGGCGTTATAAAAACAGATATGCTTAATGAGTATTCACATAATGACCTAAAAGACCTTGCTGATAGAACACCCCTTAACAGATTGGGAACGCCTGAGGATGTTGCCAAGGTTATTAATTTTTTGGCATCAAATGATGCAGACTTTATTACTGGTCAGGTTTTGAATATTGACGGTGGATTTATAATATAATTAATTTTAATTTTTTTATCATTTTTTCCTTGATTTTTCATATATAAACATTGATATATAAAATTCAAGGATTTTTTAATTGATAAAGGCTGTTGTTAATCTTAAACATATTCAACATAATTTTAATATTTTAAAAGCTAATACAGATTCTAAAATTTGTGCTGTAATTAAGGCGGATGCTTACGGACACGGGCTTACTAAAACAGCCTTGGCATTATCTCATGCAGATTGTTTTGGGGTCGCTAGGCCTTGTGAGGCGCTTGAATTAAGAGATGCAGATATAACTAAGGATATTTTGATATTAGGCGGCTATGATAATGAATCAGAATTAGATGAGTTATTTAAAAATAATATTATAATTTCAATTCATTCTGAAGAAGAATTAAGATATATAAAAAAAGCCGCTAAACGCTTCCAAGGTAATGTTAGAGTACACTTGAAGGTTGACAGCGGAATGCATAGATTGGGCATTCAAAGTCAAAAAGAACTTATTAATATTCTTAATGATATCTCTATAATTGATAATGTCAGATGTGAAGGCATTTATACTCATTATTCAACATCTGATTCGGATATTGAATATCTTGAACAGCAGTATAATAACTTTAATTTAATAACTGACGGTCTAAATATAGAAAGGCATTCAGCAAATTCAGCGGCAGTCTTTTGCAATCAAAAATATCATATGGATATGGTAAGAGCTGGAATATTATTATACGGCTATATAGGAAATGACAAGCTTATGACTAAAGACGGTAAAGCCTTGTCAGAAATACTTATTCCTGCTATGAATATAACTACTGATATTATTCAGCTAAAGACAATTGATAAAGGAAGCTTTGTAGGATATGATAAAGGCTTTATAACTGACAAAGATTTGAAAATTGCTATAATTTCTTTAGGTTATGGGGACGGATATCCAAGACTAAATAATGCCGGATATGTTATAATAAATAAAACAAAATGTAGAATCTTAGGCAAGGTCTGTATGGATTCAACAATTGTTGATATAACTCAAGCCGGCAAAGTATCGCCCAAAGATAAGGTTATAGTCTTAGGGGAAAACTTGAGTGCGAAGACTGTTGCAGGATGGAATAACACAATAAGTTATGATATACTTTGTGCAATAACAAAACGGGTAAAAAAAGAATGGATTAACTAGCCTTTTTACCTTGGAGAAAATAATGAAAAACACATCAAAAGATAATAACGGTATAAGCTATATATTTTCTAGAGGATTATTTGTAATATTGATTGGCTTGATTTTTGATTTGACTGCATTTCCCTCTCTTTTGATAAAAAGTAATTTTTGGGCAATATTATTTTCTATACTGATTATGTTACCTTTTCTATATGTGATATTTATTATAGGTAAAATAACAGGTGAACATTGTTTCAAGGCAATCAGAAAAAACAGTCTAAAAATTCAACAAGGCGAGACTGTAACAAGATCCCAAAGGTTTTTAGAATACCATTGGGCAAAAGGCTTTTTGTTTTGTGCGCTTTATCCATTATGGCAGATCATTTTATTAGTATTAGGTATTATCTTAAAAAATTCAATTCTTACTGGTATAGTCAATTTATATAATATGAGTTTTATGTCTATATTATCTGTTGCTGGATTATACAAACCAGGTGCTGATTTATTTGATTTGTTATTTTTAATTATTATATTAATAGTTCCCATAATTTTTGAAGCTGGATATATTATTGCCGCAGAAAAATTAAAAAGACAGCATCGTGAAATAGCACAGGAAATCAAATTGTTTAACAGTTAAAAAGAAAAAAAGATGAGAATAATAAGCGGAAAACATAGAGGAAGAAAATTAATTTCACCAAAAGACCAATTAGTCCGTCCTACTCAAGATCGGATAAAAGAGGCATTATTTAATATAATTCAAAATAACATTAATAATTCAAAATTTTTGGATTTGTTTGCAGGAAGCGGAGCGATGGGAATAGAGGCTATAAGCCGCGGCGCAATAGCAGCTTTTTGTGACCAAAACATACAATCTGTAAAGCTTCTTAAGTCCAATCTCAAGCTTATCAATGAATCAGCAGATGTTTATAATTATGATGCAATAGAGTGCATAAGACGCTTAAATGAAAAGAACGAAAAATTTGATTTTTTATATATTGATCCACCATATATGAGTAATTTGGAAACTGAAGTATTGCAAACATTAATAAAATATCCTATAATGAATAAAAATGCAAAAATTATAATAGAGCATAAAGCTGATAAAGAAATAGATGTTTCTTATCAGCACTATAGTGTTAGTGATGTAAGAAGATACGGGATTACAAAACTTACATTTTTAGAGATTTCGGAGAATAAATGAACGCAGTATTTGCAGGAACGTTTGATCCTTTTACACTTGGACATTTGGATATTGCCAAAAGAGCTGCCAAGATATACGACAAGGTTTTTATCGCTATAGCAAAAAGTGATGAAAAACACTGTATGTTTGACCTTGCTAAGCGTGAAGAAATAGTAAAGGTTTCCTTAGCTTGCATAAAAAATGTGCATATTTATGCTTTTGACGGTTTGCTTACTGAGTTTTGTAAAGAGCGCAAGTGCAATATTTTGGTTAGAGGACTTCGTACAGTCAATGACTTTGAATATGAACGTGCATTGGCATTTGTATATAAGGATTTGAACCCTGAAATTGAAAGTGTGTTTTTTATTAACAATCCTAATTATTCTCACATTCATAGCAGCCTTATACGGCAGTTAATTGTTCATAAAGCTGATATATCTTCTATGGTACATGAAGATGCGGTAAAGCTTATATTCGAGTTTAATAAGGGGATGTAAATGGATTTTTATGATTTGTTATTAGAATTAGAAAATGAATTTATAGATTCAGAAAAAGGCATTTTTGGTAAAAAAGTTAATGCACAAAGATGTGTTAACCTTATTGAAAACTTAAAACATGCTTTTCCGTCTGTTATAAAAGACGCTAATTATGTTGTATCCAATAAAGAAGAAATAATTATAGAAGCTGAGAGAAAAGCTAATCAAATTTTAAAAGAAGCAGAAACTCATGCCAATGTAATAGTAAAAAATTCGGAGATAATGAAAAGGGCAGAAGCTAATGCACAGGCTCATTTTGAAAATGTAAGATTTGCTTGTGATGACTCAATTAATAAGTCTGCAGCCATTATTTATACGATGTTTGAAGACATGGAAGATTTTTTAAAAAACATGCTGGAAATCTTAAAACAAAACCGAGACGAAATGGTTAACGGTTTGAAAGACAGCAACAGATAAAAGCTAAAAAATAGGAGTTACATTAAATGTTTTCTTTAGTTAAGACCATTGACCAACCCAAAAAAATCAAAGAATTATTGCCCTTGACTGAGGAGCAGAAGGCAATAAAACACATAAGGGATTTGGAAGTTGCCAAGATAATACGCGGAGAAAGCGACAAGCTTTTGTTAATAATCGGACCTTGCAGTGCTGACAATGAAAATGCTGTTTTGGATTATATCGGCAGACTGACAGAAGTTGCTAGACAGATTCAGGACAAGGTCTTTATAGTCCCCAGAATATACACCAATAAGCCTAGAACAAGGGGAGAGGGATATAAGGGCATGATGCACCAACCTGACCCTGAAAAAGAAACTGATATACAAAACGGAATTATAGCGTTAAGGCACTTGCATCTTCGTGCTTTGCAGGAGTTTTCTATGTCATGTGCAGACGATATGTTGTATCCAGAAAACCATTATTATGTTGATGACCTTATTTCTTATGTGGCTGTAGGAGCAAGGTCTGTAGAAAATCAGCAGCATAGACTTGTGGCAAGCGGAATAGGTATGCCTACAGGCATGAAAAACCCTATGAACGGTAGCGTTCATGTATTATTAAACTCTATTTATGCCGCCCAAATTCCCAACGAATTCAAATTTAATTTTTGGCAGGTTAAGACTGACGGCAATCCTTTGGCTCATGCTATTTTGAGAGGAGCAGTAGATACAAACGGAGTTAATATTCCTAACTATCATTATGAGGATATAGTAAAATTTGCTGCACTTTATGAAGCAAGCGGACTTGAATATCCTGCTATCGTAATTGATACTAACCATTCCAATTCAGGCAAAAATCCTATTGAGCAAGTGCGAATTGTTAAAGAAGTTTTGGCTAACAAAAAGGCAAGCTCATCTTTTGGAAAGTATTTAAAAGGTTTTATGATAGAAAGCTATTTGCAGGACGGTCATCAGGATGTTGACGGCAAGGAATACGGCATGTCGATAACAGATGCATGTCTTGGTTGGGAAAAGACAGAAAGGCTGTTATATTATATAGCTGAGAATGTTTGATTCATAGTTAATTATTATGTCTATAAAAGGCAGGATGTTTTAAATTGTTCAAAATAATAAAAGAAATAGATTCTCCTGAAAAAATAAGAGAATATACCCCTGTACCGCAAGAGCTGCAGTTGATAAAGAAAAAGCGTGATCAGGAAGTAATAGATATTATAAGCGGTAAAGATTCAAGATTATTATTAATAATCGGACCTTGCAGTGCTGATAACGAAAACGCTGTTTTGGAATATGTCAGAAGGCTAAGCAAATTACAGGAAAAGGTTAAAGATAAGATATTTATTGTGCCGAGAATTTATACCAATAAACCCAGAACACGTGGAGAAGGGTATAAAGGTATGCTTCATCAGCCTGATCCCAACAGCGCAACAGATATACAAGAAGGCATTTTGGCATTGAGGAGAATGCATATTCATGCTATAAAAGAGTCTGGTCTGACGGCTGCTGACGAGATGCTGTATCCGGATAATTATGCTTATGTAGAAGACCTTTTGACCTATATATCAATAGGCGCGCGCTCATCAGAAAACCAACAACAC
>CALAYY010000099.1 GCA_937895465.1 uncultured Clostridia bacterium
TCTCTAATAAATTAGCTATTTCCCTTAAGCTTGTTTTACTTCTTGCTTGCATTTCTTGAACCATTGTTTTCAATTTAATAAAGTAATTAATTAGCATTATGAAAAACTATCCATTTAGAAGCTCTTTATCTAAAATCTTCTATTCATTACACTATTTTTAATGACTTTATAAAACTTTTCTAATCTGTATAAGGTTTGTCTTCAAAGCCTTTTTGCTTAAGAGACTTTACCTTTTTGTCAAGCCTTCTTTTCCAAAAACGATTAAACCAACCAGCTTTGCCAAACAGCTTTACTATTAAGGGACTGAAAATATAATACATCTTAATAAACAGCCTGCCCACAAAATTTGAGCTTAGCACCTTATCCCTATACCTTCTCAACACAAACACCTGAGGACAGTTATAGCTACCATAAACGGCGGTTGCGATATAACAGCCTTTTTTGGCGGTTGTCATAGCTTCCAATTTTTCAGAGGATAACCGCAGTAAAGAATCAAGATGATGTTGATCCCTGTACTTTAAAAAAGTTGTAACATTTTTATTAAATATCGATATGTCATAGTCATCTGGAACAAAAATATAGGGACCGACAAATTGGACAGGTTTTGCTGTATACTTATCTGTTCCTGAGGCAAGATTGCCCATACGTGCTATTCTTTCATTTGATCTTCCTTGAGATACTGAATAATCCAAATATGCCATTCCATTAATAAATGCATCGGAGTCGCAGAGTGCTATCTTGGTGCCTTGAGTAATTATAATTTTAGACGATGGAAATGATGTACTATAGCCAGAACGGGCAAAAGCGTGTTTTCCGATATATTGTATATCACCCTGCAAATATATCCTATCTGCATTGCAGTTATAAAAAGCCTCTTGCTCTACTCGCCTAATACTTGACGGAAGCCGTATAGAGGATTTTAATTTGGAACATTTTGCAAACGCACTTTTACCTATTACGGTAATATTGCTTGGCTCTTCAAAAGTTATAGAAGTTATATCTGGAAATTTATCACCCCAATTATCGGGAATGCTCTCTATTTCCTTAGTAAAGGTAAAACTATCTGCTTTGCTGGGCGGGACTTTATTTTGAGCGTTATCTAATACCCCAACAACTTTTTTGCCTTCAATTTCTGACGGAAAGGTTGTATAAACATTTCCTGTATAATCGTATATTACAATGCCCGAAGTAGTATCTGCATAAATAAAATTACCGAATTTCTTATCTTTTTCTATGACACCCGCAACTATTTTGTTTCTATCTATTGACCAATTAGAAGGCACAGTATCAGCTTTGGCAAATATTATAGGTGCTTTGTCAAAATTAAATTTACCCAAAACCTTAACACTATCAGGGATAATAACTGATTTTACGCAGGAAAAAGCCCAATCGGCTATATTTTCTAATCCGTCAGGAAGATTTATATCCTCAAGTTCCACATTATGAAATGCATTATGACCTATCGATTTTAACTGGCTTCCATGCTCAAAAGTAACAGAGTCCAAATGTGTTTTAAAACTAAATTGAAATGCTTGCTTGTCTATATGTATGACGCTTTTTGGTATAAAAATTGATGTAGGTTTCCAATCTGAATCAAAAATTCTGGATGCGATGTGCGTAATACCGTCAGGCACCTTGAAGTCTGGTATTTTTCCGTTATATTTTACAAGAGTAGTACCTTCAATTACAAAAAACTTATTAAGCTCATCATTAAAGACATTGACTACAGCGTTCCCTGTAATGTTAGTTGTGTTAGATACTGTAGTATTGTGAGTATGATAAGTATTATAATTATTAATAGCTTTTTCTGTGATAAAAGCCGTTCCGCAAAAAGAGCAAATACCTGCTTCTTGTGTATCGTCAACCTCAATCTTGCCTCCGCACTTAGTGCAGGCAGCCGCTACCAAACCCATATTTAATTCCCCCATTCTTTTGATTAATTATAATCTTATGCTAAGATTACCATATTTTAACATTATTTGTAAACCCATATTCTATACAAACTAAGCTTATGATTTTGTTAAAAAAGCCCCTTTTAACTCATTAACCATATTGTTCTCTTAATTATCTTGGCATTTTAATAAATATTTGTTTTTATGCCAAGTATCACGTCTCCTTAACAAAAGAATATGGTGCTTTTGCCATATTCTTTTGATCTTTAAATTTATTAAAAAGCTCGCAAATTCTATCTTTTGTAAAAAGAACAATTAAAGCTTATATTGCTAAAAGACTAAAGACTGATTTTCTAACAGCAGACCGTATTGATTAAAATCTTACTTCATACTTCTTGCCTATCAAAACGCCCAAAAGTCTATGCTATATTGCCTATGGATAATGAAGGCTCTTGTATACTTCTTAATATCATACTTGAAGATATAATTGCTAATAACCCAAATAATGATGTCATAACTATCATTGGCAGAGTTCCGGATATTCCTGCTAATTGCATGGAGATTCCTTTTGATAAGAGAGCAATCATTATTAAGGCATTACTGATTGTTGAAATGGGTGCGAGTAAAAAACCAAAAGCCTTTTTCCTAACCAAAAGCAACCCTGATAAAAACATTCCAGGTAAGAAAAACGCCAAATCAAATGCCTGAACCGCTAATGTTGTACCAAGCTCCACTTCTATAGGAATTGAACCGTTTATAAGCGTCGGAAGAACTCTAGCAAGCCACAATAGCCCTATTATTGTTGTAGAGAACATAAGATATCCCCCTACAAACTTCTTAGGAAGCTTTTTATTATAGGCTGAAGATAATTTTTCAAAATCAAAATTTAATAATGTTAAAATAAATGCAAAAAGACTGGTTGACATGAGTAACACATAAACTAAAAACAGCCTATTGTACATTGCAATAAATGTGTACATCATGTATGTAATTAAAAAATAGCCCAATGATCCAGCAAGCAAAATTTTTCCTTTTAATAATCCCTTTCTTGCCATAATAAGAGAGATGATAAGCAATGGTATTCCAAAAGCTAGCGTTATAATATCTTGGGGTATAGCTTGCATAACGGCTGCAAAAGTATTATTACTATATATACCTTTGCCATAGATAGTTACTACCTGCCCAAATATAGTAGTAAACTCATGTTCCCCTGAACCCTTATTGGTAAATATTCCAAAGGCTGTCGCAATTAATGATAGAATAGAAACGCCTAGAACCAGTAAACTTATTGATCTCTTAAATTTCATTTATAGGCACCCTCCTAGAAAAGTTTTTATATCAATATATTACCATATATTTACAAATAAATACTAATCTAACTTGACCAAAAAGCCCAATAAAATTCAAAAACTAATTCAATAATTCTGCTGCATCCTCTGACATCTATTCTCCTTATCATCAAGGTTTTTTAATAAAAAATATCGATTCTAAACGGCGGTTTAAAATCGATATTTTTAATATGATTTAGAGATTGCTTCTCTTTATTTTTTTGAAATACGCAATTAACTCATAAAATACAAAATCATACCTTGAGCAAATAAGGAAACAATTACCACTGCTACGTCTATTACCACGCCTGCAACCATAGGTTTAACACCCACTCCAGCAACTTCTTTAAAGCTTGTCTTTAGTCCAATAGCTCCAAGTGCTGTAGGTAAGAAGAACTTTGCTAGATCAGTTATGGTGCTTACTGCGGGTTGAGGAATAAGTCCGCTGCTTCTGATACCTACAACTGCAAGAAATCCAAGTATAAACCAAGGAAATATTTTGCTCACTTTAATTTTTTCTTGTTTTTGAAATCTGCTAATCTGCATCTTCTTTTTTGTATGAATCCAAGAAAAAATAAGCACTATGGGCACGATAAATAATGTCCGTGTTAATTTTACGATTGTTGCAAGTGCCCCTGCTGCATCAGAAAAAGCATATCCCGCAGCCACAACAGAAGAAGTATCGTTTACTGCTGTTCCTATCCAAAGCCCATAGGATGTATCGCTAAGACCTATTAATTTACCTATCCAAGGAAAGGCAATAACTGTCAGAAGATCAAAAATAAAAGTGGCAGAAAGTGCATAAGCAATTTCCCTGTCATCTGCTTCAATCACGGGACCGAGCGTTGCTACGGCAGTTCCGCCGCAAATTGCTGTGCTGGTTGATAGCAAGTTAGAAAGTTTCCAGTTAATTTTAAATATCTTACGGCAAATGTATCCTACTCCATAAGCAGTAGTAAGAGTAAACAACATAAGTATCAAAGCATATTTTCCTGCCTGAAAAACTTGGGAAAAACTTAAAGTGATACCTGTTAGTATGATTCCAATACGCAGCATTCTATTAGAAGTCCAATTAATACCTTGTCCAAAAAGCTTATATTTTGATATAACAGGATTAAGCAGCATCCCCAATAATAATGAAATTAATGCAATTCCGATCAAATCAATCGGAAGCACTTTATTAATTACTATAGCAACTAAGGCAATTGCAATGCATAGCAATATTCCAGGAAGTATTGATTTTATTTTAGCCATTAATGATTTCTCCTTTGTGTCTTATTGATTTTAACACACTTTTGTTATAAAATTAAATTATTGTTTTTTATAATGCTATAAATATTTTTTATAGGAGGTGTCGGCTTTTGATTGATTTTAGACATGAGACTTTTTTAGCGTTGTGTGCAATTAAGAACTATACAAAAACAGCAGAGCATTTGTTTATAACTCAGCCTGCTGTGACACAACATATTCAATTTTTAGAAGAGAAGTATAATTGCAAATTGTTTTATTATAAGGATAAGAAATTAAACCTTACATTTCAGGGAGAGCGGTTAAAAGAATTTCTTACACGCATTACAGCAGACACTGCTCACTTTAAGAGAAATATAGAAAATGCAGATTTTTCTGAGGAGCATATTATTTTTGGTGCCACTCTTTCAATTGGTGAGCACCTTATGCCTAAGGTGTTAACCGAGCTATTACAAAAAAACCCCAGATTAAAAATACACATGGAAGTGGGAAACACCCAAGTTTTATTGGAAAAATTGCGAAAAGGTGAAATTGATTTTGCCGTAGTAGAAGGTGTTTTTGATAAGTCAGATTATCATTCTATGCTGTTTAGCTTAGAAAAATTTGTTCCTGTTTGTGCGCCAAAGTCTTTTTTAGCCAATCAAAAAGTTGATTTCAGCGAGATACTGCAATCTTCTTTAATTATCAGAGAAGAGGGTTCGGGAACAAGACAAATCTTTGAAAATATATTAAAGCAATATAACTATTCTATAAACAGCTTTAAAAACTTTATTGAAATCGGAAATATGGCCGCCATAAAAAATTTGGTCGCAAGCAATATTGGTATTACATTCTTATACGAAATAGTGGCACAAAAAGAAATACAACAAGGGCAATTATCCAAAATTGATATTTTTGGATTTGATATAACAAGAGAATTTAATTTTGTTTTCTTAAAAGACAGCGTTTTC
>CALAYY010000100.1 GCA_937895465.1 uncultured Clostridia bacterium
AAAGTACAGGCATAATAATATTATATTTTGTAAACTGATTTTCAAATATTTCAGACTTGCCCGAAAAATCTAATTTGACATCTTTCAAATCAATATTAGGATTATCTATACCTTCTGCCGCATATACAATAGGTCCTCTTGTTACTGCTGCTCTTCCGCTGTTGGCTTTTACCTTGTTATGAGCAAAAACAATTCTTATAGGCATATCAAAATCAATTATAATTATGCTTTCTTCTGATACGCTAATTTTCATATAGCCGTTTTGTATATTGCCTTTAAATTCTTTTTGATTGACAGTAACTATATATTCTGTTGCCCAATACGGAATACGCAAGAAAATTTTAATTGGAATTTTGGGACTGACTTTAATATTAATCTTGCCTTTCCATGGCATGTCTGATTTCATCTCTATCAAATTGCCTTCAATGTCTGCACTTGAACTTATATATTGATTGATAAAAATGTCTTGCTTATCGTATTTATAAATCAGGCTTCCTATTGATGCTATAGTTCGGGTCAAGTTAGGCGGACAGCATGAACAGTCAAAAACCTCCTGCCTTCTTATAATCGGCATGTGCTGTTTTACCTTGTATGTTTGATTGAAATCATACTTTTCAACATCGGCTTCTAAAGGATTTTCATAAAAAAATGATTTTCCGTCTAATGACACTCCGGACAAAACATTGTTATATAATGCTCTTTCAATGGTGTCTGCATATTTTGCATTCGCTTCAATCTCATTCATACGGTCACAAAACATTATTAATGCAATAGCCGCACAAGTTTCGGTATATGCGCTTAGATTGGGAAGGTCATAATCATAAGTAAATGCTTCGCCGTAATGCGATGATCCAACTCCGCCTGTAATATACATACGCTTAGTTGTGATATTTTCATATATCTTCTTACATGCATCAATTAGTTCTTTATCATTAGTCTCCTTACCTATATCAGCCATGCCAGAATATAAATACAACGCTCTAACACTATGCCCTTCGGCAGTATGCTGCTTTCTTACAGGCAAAAAAGACTGGTCGTAATGGGGGTCAACAGAAGGATATACTTCTTCTTGTCTTTGACCTCTTTCGTCAATAAAAAACTTGGCAAGGGAAAGATATCTTAATTCTTTGGTTACCTTATAGAGCTTATATAAAGCAAGTTCTATTTCTTCATGACCGCATGTTACAAAAGCCGCATTTTTTTCAATTTTAAAAACCTTTTCAATATGGTCGGCATTTTTCTTCATTACGTTCAAAAATTTATCTTTGCCTGTTGCCTGATAATACGCAACAGCAGCCTCTATAAGATGACCTGCACAATACAATTCATGCTCCATTCTTAGCTTCCATTTTTTATCAGGGGCAATATGAGAAAAATAACTGTTAAAATAACCGTCTTTTTCCTGATGTGCTTGTATCTCATCAATATAACTGTCACATAGCTGTTCTAATTCTTCATCTTTTTGGTCAATCAGAACATAAGCAGCACTTTCTATCCACTTAGCTACATCAGAATCAAAAAAGATATGGGGCTTATTTTTATCGCCTTGCTTCCATGTTTGCTTCAACGCCTCAAATCTGCCTGTTTCCAAAAAGCGTTTGTGAACATTTTTTAGACTGACAAGATTAGTCTTTTGACGGTCTTTAAAAAAGCCTTGATTGATTTTGACATTGTTTAGCAAAACTTCCTGCATAATTATCTTCCTTATATACATTCCATTAATTTTTGTTTTTTAATCATTTTAGCTGTTAATAAAGTATTTAATAAAACTATAAATTATATAGATTATTTTATCATTTTAAGATTATTTAGTCAATATATAAAATAATAATTTTGTATTAAACTCAATATTTTTAATTAATTTCAATAAATATTAAAATAATTTATCTCAAACAACTTGCAAACACAAGAATTATTTATTATACTATTTATTGAAATAAAGATATTAGGATAAAAAAAGATGAAGAACATTAAGAATATCTATGATTGTCTGCCAGTATGCAGCGCGCTTAGCTCAAGTGTCAGAATTGAGATAGTTAATCAGCTTTTAAAAAATAAAAGTATGAATCTTGATAATCTTGCCAAGATTCTTGGACTTACCAATGGAGCAATTACCGCACATATAAAAAAACTATCAGAAGCAGGCATTATCAATGTTACCATATCTTCAGGCGTGCGCGGCTCTCAAAAGCTATGCACTCTGGCTGTTGATAAGATTATTATAGATATTATCGGAAACGATGTTCAGACCAATACATACGATTTTGAAGTTGATGTGGGTCAATATTCTGATTATCAGATTTTGCCCACATGCGGAATTGTTACAAAGGATACCATAATTGGAGAGCTTGACGACCCCAGATATTTTTCTTATCCCGAAAGATTTAATGCAGGGCTTTTGTGGTTTACTGAAGGATTTGTAGAATACAAAATCCCCAATGCATTAAAACAAAACCAAAAAGCAATAGAACTTCAATTTACTTTTGAAATTGCAAGCGAAGCACCGGGGTTTTCTTCACAGTATCCTTCTGATATATATTTTTATGTCAACGAAAAAGAGTTGGGATATTGGACATCTCCAGGTGAATTTAATGACCGTCCCGGCATTGTATCGCCTAATTGGTGGTTTAAAAATCTAGGTCAATACGGCAGATACAAGATGCTTATAATTAATAAAGACGGAACGTTTATTGATGGATTGCCTATAGGCAATACAACTATTGAAGACCTCGGAATTTATCATAATTCCAGCATAACTTTCAAAATAGAAGCACCGTCAAAAGCCGCTAACAAAGGCGGAGTAACGCTTTTTGGCAAATCCTTTGGCGATTATCCTGACGGCATTAAAATTAGGCTTGTCTATGAAAACATTATTCAAAACAGTAGCGAAAAATAAAAAAATTAAGCCTTCAAAACTGAAGGCTTTTTTCTTATCTTAGATTATACATACTTAATATCGTTAAGACGGCTCAAAAGTCCTTTAAAAACTTCCAAATGCAATTCTTCATCCATGATTATGCGTTCCAAAAGCTCTTGCACCTGAGGGTTGCAAATCATATTTATATGGCGTCTGTAATTGCGTATTGCAGTTTTTTCAGCTTCAATATCAACCATTAATATACACCTTGGATTTTTGACAAAATTAACATAATCTGCTGTCCACATGCGGCAATTTGATTGATATATAGGATCTCCTCCTAATTTTTTTATCGCCTCTCCCAGAAGCTCCATATGATGCATTTCTACAATGGAGATTTTTAATAACGCTTCTGCTATCTCATCCAATTCTCCATCAAGAAGTATATGCTGGTATATGTACAGATTTATAGCAGTAATTTCTCCGTCGCTGCCTGCATAATCTTCCTTCAAAAGACATACCGTCTTAGGCTCGCAAGCTGGATCAACTTCAGGATAAGGCAGATTAACCATTAACCCTTTGTTATGTTCATTATTATCCATAATTAACACCCCGTTTTATTTAATATCTTATACATTATATTTTTTGGGGATGTTTTTGGTTACAAAAGGTTGTACCGCTTTATTTGCTTTTGGCTCTTAATTTTATATTTCTATCTTTCAGCCATTTAACACTAAGCTTTAACCATTTGTTAGCACCTGTGCTAGTCTTATCAAGTGCAGCTTGAGAATTGGTATCAAGTTCAGCCGTGGCAAGTCCGTGTCCGCCTTTTTCATATATGTGAAGAGCAAACGGAACCTTATTATTTTCACAAGCCAAAGCATAGGCAAGACTGTTATAAACAGGGACAGCACCGTCTTCATAGGTATGCCATAAAAATGCCGGAGAAGAATTGCGTGTTACCCTATTTTCCAAGGACAAATACTTTCTAAGATTGCGGTCTTTGCCGCAAAGATTGTCAAAAGAGCCTGTATGTGCTTTTTCGCCAGAAGTAATAACAGGATAGCTCAAAACCACGGCATCAGGTCTGATTAGCTCCGCACGCTTACCAAAGATTTTTGCAGCGATGGGATCGTCAAACAATGTAGCAAGACAGCCGCATAAATGACCACCTGCAGAAAAACCGACTGCACTAACCATATCTTTGGCAATATTGTATTCTTGTGCATTTTCTCTTATATATATCATAGCCATGCAAGCTTCCAAAAACTGAGTGGGATAATTTTGAACTAAGCCTGGCGTATAGTCCAAAATAAAGGTCTGAAAACCAAAGACAGAATACCTTATTGCGATAGGGTCAGCTTCTCTGGGCGAACAATAAGCGTATCCGCCGCCTGAAATAACCAGCATTGCAGGATAAACATAATTCTGATTGTAAGTTTTGGGCTCATCTTTTATAAGACATTTCAACTCGCCTTTGTAGCCTTGCTTTTTTTCCATTCCAAAATAGTCATACAAATTAATAACTTTGGTATTCATAATTATTCCTTCTCTAAATTTGATAAAGTAATTATATCACAATAAATAATAATACCACAAATAGACATAATTATGTTTTGATTATATAATGGTTTTCGAGGTGTTAATTTGAAAAGAAATTTGAAACTTTATATTACATTATTTTTCAGCACATTAAAACTCAGTGCTTTTACCTTTGGAGGCGGTTTTGTCATTATCTCTTTGATGAAAAAGGAGTTTGTAGAAAAATACGGCTGGATCAGCGAAGAAGATATGCTCAATTATACTGCAATTGCCCAATCCTCCCCAGGAGCAATTGCTATTAATGCATCTTTATTGGTAGGCTTTCATATTGGAGGTTTTTTGGGAGCAGTAGTCACCGTAATCGCTTCTGCCTTACCGCCGCTTATAATACTGTCGGTTATATCCTTCTTTTATACATGGTTTCGTGATAATACGGTTGTTCGTTTTATATTAATGGGTATGCAGGCAGGTGTTGCCGCTGTTTTATTTGATGTAATTATTGGGCTTTGTATATCCGTATGGAAAGACAGCAAATTCTTTGCTTTGATTATTGCAGTCCTAACTTTTGTTTTGGTTGCTTTTTTGTCAATAAACATTCTTTATATAATACTGGCATGTGCCGTTGCAGGTGCAATATTCTTTAGCAAACGGAGAAAAGAACATGATATATCTTGAGCTGTTTTTGGCGTTCTTACAAATCGGACTGCTTTCAATAGGAGGCGGATATGCTGCCATGCCCATAATAGAACAGCAACTAGTCCAGCAAAAATCTTGGCTTAGCGTAACAGAATTTGCCGATGTAGTAACTATAGCAGAAATGACTCCCGGTCCGATTGCGTTAAATGCGGCAAGCTTTGTAGGCACAAGACTGGCAGGTTTTTTGGGTGCAATAGTAGCAACAATAGGCTTTATTCTACCCTCTTGCGTTATAATCGCAATTTTGATTATTTTATATAGAAAGTTCAAAAACCTAAAAGCTGTCAACGGTGCATTAAGGGGCTTGCGTCCTGCCGTTGTAGGAATGATTGGGGCGGCGGCTCTGACCATAATCAAGTTATCTTTTTTTTCTCAAAGCAAAGCCACTATAGGATTGATTAATATTGCATCCATTGCAATATTTGCTCTTGCATTTTTGTTCTTGAGAAAATTAAAAGCAAAGCCTGTACTTGTAATGTTAGGATGCGGACTTTTGGGGCTTTTGGTTTACGGCGGTCTGGAATTATGGCTTTAAAATAGTGTAGAAAATCTATGCAATTAAGAAAAAAAGCACCTGTAAAAACTACAAGTGCTTTTTATGTTTATTGCATATTTCTTATCTTTTTTCTAAAGAAACATACTCTCTCTTGGATTGAACGCTCATATATGCAGGACGAATAATCTTGCCTGCATTGATAAGCTCTTCTAGGCGGTGTGCGCTCCAACCGACTATTCTAGAAATCGCAAATATGGGCGTATAAAGCTTGGTGGGAAGTCCTAGCATATCATAAACAAATCCGCTGTAAAAATCCACATTGGCACTAACTCCCTTATACATTTTTCTTTCATTAGATATAATTTGAGGGGCAATTTCTTCTATGGCAGAGTATAAACAAAACTCCTTTTCCAGTCCCTTTTCTTCTGAGAGTTTTTCTACAAACGCCCTCAAAAGAGTAGCCCTTGGGTCAGATAACGAATATACCGCATGACCTATGCCATAAATCAAACCAGTTTTGTCAAAGGCGTCTTTGTGTAATATCTTTAAAAGATATGCCCTTATCTCGTCTTTATCTTTCCAGTCTTTTACATTGTTTTTGATATCCTCAAACATCTCACTGACTTTGACATTAGCACCGCCGTGCTTGGGTCCTTTTAAAGAGCCAAGTGCCGCTGCAATAGCAGAATAAGTATCAGTGCCTGAAGATGTAACCACATGCGTAGTAAAGGTTGAGTTATTACCGCCGCCATGCTCAGCATGCAAAACAAGCGCCAAATCTAAAATCAAAGCTTCTAACTTAGTGTATTTGCTGTCTATTCTTAGCATATGCAAGATGTTTTCGGCAGTAGACAGATGTTTTAATGGCTCATGAATAAAAAAGCTGGTGTTGTCAGTAAGATAATAATCATAAGCTTGATAGCTATAAACAGCAAGAAGCGGAAAAGTCGCTATAAGCTGCATGCATTGTCTTAGCACGTTGGGTATAGATGTATCATTAGGTGTTTTGTCATAAGAAAAAAGCGTAAGTACACTTCTGGCTAGCGATACCATTACATCGTCTGTGGGTGCTTTCATAATGACATCACGCACAAAAGAGTTGGGCAAAGACCTGTAGCTTGCCAAAAGATTGTTGTATTGTTCTAAGGTTTGCTTATCAGGCAAGTGTCCAAACAAAAGAAGGTATGAAACTTCTTCAAATCCAAATCTGCCCGAATTAACAAAGCCGTCAACTAATTCTTCTACATCATAACCACGGTAATAAAGTTTCCCTTCACAGGATACCTTTTCTCCGTTTATTTCTTTTGAGGATACAATTTCTGATATCTGGGTAAGACCAGTCAAAACGCCCTTGCCGTTAAGATCCCTAAGTCCTCTAAAAACCTTATGCTCAGTATATAAATCAGGGTTAATCTTATTATCATTACAACATAATTTTGATAATTTAATTATTTCATCAGTAATCTCTGAGTAGTTTCTGCTCATTAATACCATCCTTAATATAGTTTTATTTTTGCTTTTTGAAGATAATCTGATACCTATTATTTGATGTAAAAAAGGTAAAAAGACAGTTATAATAATTATAATTTTTTGTTATTATAACATTTTCCTTATAAAATGTAAATTTTATTACTATTAATGAATTAATATACAAGAATTATATTTTGTATATTAAGATAGAATTTTGAAGAAAAAATATTAATCAACAAGTGCTTTTTAATATTAAAACATTTTTAATTCAATGCCATTTACCATTAATAAATAATTCCTTAATCTTTTCGTTTGGACACAGCTTTAAAAATAGTTTTTCACGGCTAATACTATAAGCAAAAGTCAGTTTTTTATTTTCTCTTGAAGATAATCTTACAATAGGGGGTACATAAAGCAAAATTGAACCTAAAAATTTTGGAATTTTAAAATCACAAAATTCAAAATCTTCCCATGCCCATACATATACTTTTCCTTTTATTTTTTGCCAAATCTGTTCTTTTCCAAAATATATCATGGAATTCAAGCCAGTATAATTCGAAAAAATCAATATAAATATATGAGTAATAATTGTTCCTATTAATAAGAATATAAAAACATAATTATTCTTATTAAAATATAAAATAAAAAAAGAAAAATCCGCAACAAAAAGACATATATGATATAGCATTATTAATTGAGGGTTTCTACGAAATTTAAAAACAAGCGTATCATTCATTTTGCCTCCTCCATTTTTTGACGTTTTTTTGTTTTCCATTTTTCAAAACTTTTTTATTGCAAATTTTACTTCTCCTCTAAATTATCTTATTCATTGATTTTCTTTTCGTTTTTTAAGTTCCATAATTAGACATAACCCTACAATTGGAATTGCAACAATATTGATAATAAGTGCAATTAAGAGAAAAACTGAAAACCATTTCAACAGGTAAAGCATTGTAACAAAAGGCAATATGGTTACAAAAATAAAGCTAAGTACGCAAGTAACAATATCAAGATTTTTCTTATTCATTTCATTTCTCCATTACCTTTATCAGCCAAGAATTCTTATTATGCATGCAAATCCTGTAGCAAATAAAGATATAATCATTGTTACCATAGCAATAATTGAAAATTTGCTCAATTTGGTATACTATCTTTTTTCATAAAACCTCAAATATTTTTTATTCTTTCAATCATGCCACATTATTACACAACATAAATTTATAATAAAAAACAATATCCTTGTATCTTATAACTAACTAATTATTATTTTTTGTTGTTTTTTATTTATCACTTAAATCTTATTGTTATGTTTTGATTTCAATATAAAGTCTTGCTTATATGCAAAACAAAATGCACAAAATCGCTATCAGCATACTTAATAATGTTCCAATTAGATACTTTTCGGCAAAACTTTTGTCTTCTAACAGTTTGAATCTTGCTATTGATTTTGCTGTCAATACAAGTGCTATTGAGGTGTACAACCCCATTAATCCCAATATAAAAACCAGCAGGCGTTCTAACATACCTATAATAGAGCCGGCTTTATTATTAATATCTTCTTGGCAGACATTAGCAGTATCTTGTGTCTTTAACTCTTGACTTCTAAATACAAAATTAAAAAAATGTTTTATAAACACAGATGAAGGATAACCGATTAATATTATTGCTAAGACTATTCTAAAAAGTCTATTAAGCTCAATACTCCAAAAAAATCTTGATTCTAAAAACATAAATGGCTTAACGATAATACTGTGTCCTATACTGTTAAATTGAATAAGAAAGAGTGATAAAACCAATAAAATAATTACGTGTAAAAACTGATCGATAATAAAGCTAAAAAAAGTATATGTTATGTTGCCAAACTTCTTATCCAGCTTGATTTTTATATAATCCAATAAGATATGCGAAAATGAAATAATAATACCAAATAATATTATCTGAAGCGTTGTTCCAAATAATAGGCAAACTAAAAAAGTCAATGCAGAATAAATCAAAGAATGAATTACTAAATACAAAATGCTGTTCTTTTTCTTTTCAGATAATTTGTACGGCTGAAAAGTAAAATCTGCTAAAAAATGCCCAATCAAAAAAAGTATAAAAGAATTCATCAAAAAACTCCTAATAATTTTCTTCTGATAACATTACAGCCAAAACTTCTAGCTTTCTGATTTCGTTAAAATTACCTTTTTCCACCTTTTGTTCTATGTTTTGTCTGGTAACGCCCAAAAGCTGAGCCGAGTATTCGTTGAGCGAAGGCGGAATCAGTGTATCAATAAATATCCCCTGTTTTATAAAAGTCTTTTCATCGTCTATTTGGTTTTTTGAAAGATATTGGGATATTCTCAAATACAAGTCATCATAATAAAACTTATCCTTAATGATTTTGTATCTTTGCAAATTGCTTTTTAAAAATTTGATAACAAAATCATAATAAAAAGAATTAATCTGCTTATTGCCGTAAGATATAGGAAAAAGCAGATTGAACATATTAAAAACATCTTTTTGATACGGTGTCTGTAATAACTCCAAAGTCATACAAGTATGCAAAATTTGATTAATGACTATATCGTTTTTATAATTATCAGAAAAAATCAGGATGTTATAATTCTTTTCTTTGGCTGTATTGATTGCGTTAATAGCAAGATGATATGAGTTTCCATCAACGAAATTAGAATTAAGGTGCTTGTCCTCTTCTTTTATAGTTTTAATTATTTCATTGATTGTTCCAAAACCAATACCGCAACGGATTTCATAAGGATAAAATAGGTGCTTTACAAGATGATAACTTAGGACGGCATTATTGGCATTATTAAACAACCCTTGAACAGAATCGCCCGCCGCAAAGACAATTTTTTCTTCCAAGCCTATAAAAAAAATATTATTAATAAATTCAACAATTTTTAACAGCTTCTTCTGACAGTTGCCTCGCACCTCTTCATCCATACTCTTGGAGTTTTTTATATCAAGAATAAAAGCTGCGTATTTCTTTTTCATACCCTATTTCCTATTGCCTATATTATAACACATTAAAATGGTAATGCAAGTTAATTCACTTGCATTATTAATCGGCAAGCTATTTTACTTGCCAAATATCGCCATTTAATTTTTGCTTAATATCTTGATATTAGTATTCAATAGACAAATTTTATCTTGATTTTGATAATGATAAAGTCTTTGGTTTTTTAAAGACTTTAAGCGCCATAATTGAAATTATTGCAACAAGCCCTTCAGCCGCCAAAAACGAAAGCCATACGCCTGTTATCCCTGCCAAAAACGAAAACAAATACGCCAAAGGTATAATTATTATCAGACCTCTCAATAATGAAATAATGTGTGCGTAAATTGGTCTTTCTATTGAAGAAAAGAACATTGATGTTATGATATTAAAGCCCACAAATACAATTGAAGTAAAATACAGTTTGAGTCCCCAAACCGCCATTTTTTGTAAGCTATCATTATTTTGGCTGTTAAAAATATGCGCTATGGGGTCAGCAAAAATAAAAATAATTAGATATATTATAATTGACAGCATAAGCATTGTAATAATTGCATACCGTAGTACATGTTTTGCAACCGTTAGATTATCAGCTCCATAAGCTTTGCTTGTCAGCGGCTGTATACCTTGGGCTATTCCTGTATAAATTGCTATTACTATTATTGATATATTGGCGATAATGCCATATGCGGCTACGCCGACATTTCCATGAAGCCCAAATATTATATTATTAAACACTATAATAACTATGCCTGAAGATAATTCGGTTACCAAAGACGGAAAGCCCAAAGTCAATACTGACCTTATCATAGAAAAGTCAGGACTAATCTTAACCAAAGGCACCTTGTTTTTTTCGCCTGCTTTTATCTTGTATAAAATTAAAATTATCAAGCTTATTAAGGCAGACAAACCTGTGGCAAACACTGCTCCAAACATACCCATTTTTAAAGGAAAGATAAAAATATAATCAAGTAATATATTTGACAAACTGCCGATTATCATAGCAGACATGGCTAAGCGTGGCTTGCCGTCATTTCGTGCAAAGCAAACCAATACATTATTCAAAATAAAAACAGGTGCAAAAAGTAACAGCACTTTCATATAAATATTGGTCATATCAAATACTTCTTTATCAGCACCCAACAAGGTGGAAAAATAGCCAGAAAAAAAGATTCCTATTATAACAAATATACAAGAAAAGATTCCGGCTAAGATTAAGGCATTACTAAATGCACCTTTAGCTTTTTTCAGATCATTTTGAGTCTTTAAGACCAAGTATTTGGTAGCACCGCCTATCCCTAACATCAATCCGATTCCGTTAACAAAGCTATAAACTGGTATAGCAATATTAAGCGCAGCAAGACCGTTAGTACCTAAGCCTTTTGAAACAAAAAACGTATCAGCAAGAATATATAATGAGATACTTACCATTCCTAATACATTAGAAAAACAATACCTTGAAAACTCTTTTAGGCTGGATTTTTGGGTCATGCAACATCTCCTAACATAAAAAAACGCCAGCATTTTCTCTCTTCTATGACCTAACGAAAGAAAACCTGACGCCTAGTTCTTTACCCGGTGGCAAAGAAATGTCTTATTATTTTTTTTAATACTTTAGCATAATTATTATATATTTGTC
>CALAYY010000101.1 GCA_937895465.1 uncultured Clostridia bacterium
CAGTTCCTTTACGGCATTTGCGTTTGCACCCGGCGTATTAAATACTACAATGCCTGACTTTGTGCATTTGTCAATGGGAATATTGTTTACACCGGCTCCTGCTCTAGCTACAGCTAGAAGAGATTTGCCGATTTCATAATTATGCATATCATAACTTCTTAATATTATGCCGTCCGGATCAGAACTTTCTTTGGACAATGAATAATTAGAATTAAAATATTTATTGGCAAGAGGTGATATTTCGTTTAATTTTAAAATAGAATACATTTTAAATCTCCTTAAAAAAGATTTTTATTTATTATTTAGCTCAAATTGCTTCATAAATTCTACCAACTTTATCACACCGTCGACAGTCATTGCGTTATAGATAGATGCTCTCATACCGCCGACCAATCTATGACCTTTTAATTGTTTGAGTCCTTGCGCTGATGCCTCTGAAACAAATTTTTCATCAAGCTCAGCTGAAGGTGTAACAAAAGGAATATTCATTATTGAACGGTATCTTTTTTCTATGTTATTGGTGTAAAAATCCGAATTATCAATACAGTCATAAAGCAGCTGTGCTTTTTCTTCATTAACTTTCTGGATATAGTCTAATCCGCCCAAATTTTTTACCCATTTTAAAACCAAAGACATAATATAAATTGACCAGCAGGGCGGGGTGTTATACAAACTCTTTTCTTTGATTTGAGTTGACCACTTTAACATTGTAGGGCATAATTTATCTGCTTTATCAGTAAGGTCGTTTCTAACTATAACGACAGTCACACCTGCAGGTCCAAGATTTTTTTGTGCACCAGCATAAATAACTCCAAAATCTTCTATATTAATTTTTTCGCTCAAAATATTAGAAGACATGTCTGCAACTATAGGAGCATTGGCCTTCGGTATTTCTCTGTATCTGGAGCCGAAGATGGTGTTGTTGGTTGTAATATGGACATAGTCGATATCTGATCTAAAAGAGATGTTTTCAGGTATATAAGTAAAGTTCTTGTCTTTACTGCTTGCAGCAATGCTGATATCGCCGTATTTGCAAGCTTCCTTGTATGCTTTCTCAGCAAAATTACCTGTAACTACATAATCAGCTTTACCAAAGACATGCAGGTTAAGGGGAACGGCTTCAAACTGTGTCGAAGCACCGCCTTGAACAAAAATTACATCATAGTTCTGAGGTATGTTAAGAAGTTCTCTTAACAGGTTTTCAGCCTCAAGACTTATTTCCATGTAAGGTTTTGAACGGTGGCTCATTTCCATCACTGAAAAACCGCAACCTTTATAATCCAGCAAATCAGCTTGTGCTTGTTTTAAAACTTCTTCAGGGAGTACTGAAGGACCGGCAGCAAAATTAAAAACTCTCATATAAAACTCCTAATTATTTAATGATTTATTCTTGCATTTATGTTAATAATTATACAATAAACATATTATAGAATCAATTAAAAAAACAGTCAATTATACTAATTTGTGAATATGTTTTCAAACTATTAGTCTAATAAAGTGCTAAATTGCTGTTGTTAAAAAATAATAATATGAAATTATTTAATTTTTATTTATTTATATGTTATAATAAAAATTAATTATACCTAGGATTAAAATATTATGTTGAGTTATTCGACAAAATACTATATAATATAACGATATTTATTGATTATTTGACACATAAATTGTTTAGAGGATACAAATGGCAAAAAATAAATTTAAAAATTCTTTTTGGGGTAAAAAAAAGAATGAGAGTGACGATTTTTTGAATGAAAACTCACAAAATCCTCAAAAAGATATTATCGATAATTCCAATCAAAATGATTTATCAAGTTATGAAAACTCAGATTATTCAGATATACCCAATGATTATAATGATATAAATGAGACTTATTTTGATCCAAATGATGCTGCTCATTATCAAAACGATTATATGAATGATAATTATTCTACTTTAGATACTCAGAATTCTGATTATGATAATAATTTTCTTAAGGACAATCAAGTTTTTTCTGAAGATGATCATGAATTTGATGATACCTTTTCTGATGATTACTTATATGATGATAATGATGTTGAATATGCACCACTAACCCCTGCTGAGCATATAGAAATTTCTGATGCGGAGGAAATTGATAGCTTGTTAAAAAACATAAGCGATAAGCTGGAAAAGTTGGAGACCAAAGAAAAGCCGTCAACAGCTAACACCCCGTTTTATGCTCAAAATCCTATGCCTTATGTCTTTATTCCCAATCAGAATTCGGGCAATGAAGTCATATTAAATGAGCTTGCCAAACTCAGAGAGGAAAACTACAGAATGCAGCATTCCCAAGAAATTCAAAGGCAGCTTACATCGCTAAAAGATGAGTTAAATTCAAAGCTCGCTGCTCTTGATAAAGAAACGAAGACACTTAACACAAAAAAAGAAGAGCAGATTCAGCATCAGGATACTGTCAAGAATGACGCTGTATTATTAGATGAACTCAAAAAGCTCAATCAAAAAATTGAGCAGTTGGAATCAAAGACTTCAAGTAATACGTCAAATCAGGATTTAAAGCAAATTTTGGAGCAAATAAGCCGTCTGGAGAGCCGTGTTAATTTTGGCAAAATAGACAATCAAAAAAACGGTTCGTATAATGACGAATTAATAGATTTGGGCAATCAAATTAAATATGTCTCATTAAAAAATGATGATGTGCTGGCATATATAAAAAGCATAAGACATTCTTTAGGTTTGAGTGCAATAGCACATGTAAATGAGAATGGAGAAACGGATTATTCTGATTTGGAAAAAGAATATGCGGATTTTAAAAGTTCCATAGCTTCAGGTAATCTTTATTCCAAGATTTCCGCTATTTCAAAATTTAATGAGCTCATCGCTGAACTGCCTGCGGGAGAACATGAGGAAATCTCCTCTGAATTTTACAGGATAAGAAATAAAGTTTTCGGAACAATTTTAACACCAGAAATTGCAGCAGAGCTTATTTTTAATACTGCTGCTCAAGACAAAGAAAAAGATATATATTATTATTTTGAATTAAAAGGCGAATTGGATAGGACTAACACCTATGATTTGGCTTCTATTGCTGACAAATTCTTGAAACTGCGAAACAGACTTCAAAATAATCAATATGTCGTATATAATCAAAACCTTTACAATGAATTGATTGAAGCTAATTCTGACTTTGAATATGACCAGTCATCTTTGTCAAAAGAAAGACTAAAAAGGGCAAAAGAAACCTTTTCTACCTTAAGAATAGGCGATATAATTCCTATTAATGACTATTCCAAAATACGCCCTTCTCAAAATTATAAAACCATTTCTGACAAACTTAACGAAATTCACAAATTAATATCAGGTAATGACAAAACTGCTTTATCAGAGATAAATACAAAGCTTGATACAGTTATTGGCGACATAAAAGCTGTTTTTTCTGATAATGATGAAAGTGCAAACTTGGGCCAAATAACACAAGTTTTAGACGAAATAACAAGCTTAAAAGAAAATCTTGTATTAGTCGGAGAAGAAAGACACCAGGAAGTTCTCAACGAAATTACTGCTATCAAGAATGAACTGACTGAAAAAAATGCTGCTGAACCCGATTATGATATTAAGGTACAGTTGTATGCTTTACAGGAAGAAATAAGAGAAAAATATCTCAACAATGATAATGCTGTTTTAAATTCAGTTAATGATATCAAAGAACAGCTCAATGCATTATCTGATTATTCAGAACTAGATGATATTCCAAGCATAAGCAATGAGGCTTTGCTAGATGAAATAAAGTCTTTAAAAGAACAGCTATATGTGCAAAAAGGGGAATTTGACCCTGAAATCTTGTCAGAAGTCCGCAATTTGAAGGAACTGCTGGCAGCTTCAAGAAAAGAAGAATCATATAGCGATATCATTACAGGGCTTTCAAATATTGAAAAACGTCTAGATGAAAGCAATCAAGCTGAAAAACAAGACTATGAGACTGTTTTAACTTCCACCTTAGAGGTTTTGAGTACTCAAATAGATCAATTGACTGAGAAAACGGAAAAGCTCGGGCAATTTGATAATTATGAACTCTTAGATGAAATTGCTGTTTTAAAAGCACAAATTGAAGCTATTTCGATTCCTACCGTTGTTCATGAAGGCGGAGAAAAGGTAAAACTAGACTATACCGAACTTAATGAACAGCTTGATAAAATCTACAATTTGATTGAGGTGTTACAATCAAAAGGTGAAGATTCTGACGATAATTTAGCTATCAATGTTTTTAGAGAAAGCATGATAGAAGTGCTCAATGAAATAACCGCTTTAAAAGACGAATATCTCTATCAAAGTGAAAAAAATGACAACCTTATAAATGAGATAAATGTATTAAAAGAGCAAATCTCCCAAAATACAATTTCAAGAGAAGATAGCTCTTTTGCTGACGAGTTTATTCAGATAAAAGAATTAATTAATAACCGTTTGAATGATTCTGAACAGAATAATCAAGCATATCAAGCAATGTTGGATGAGCTTGGACAATTAAAAGCATTGATTGCCCAACTTCAGCCTTCAGAACAAGATAACGCGCAAATATTAAAGACATTGGGCGACCTTAAAGAAAGCTTTTTGATAAGCAAAGCCGATACAGATAATTCTTTTATAGTTGAAACTTCTTCAATAAGAGAGCAATTGGGTGCTTTGAAAAAGACTTTGGATTTTAATAAGATGTCCGAAGATATCAATGAGTTAAAAACGTCTGTAAAAGATAATAAGCCTGTACTTGATACCGAAAACATAAGGACAATAATAAGAGAAGAATTAAAAAACACAAGGGCAAGCGAGCTTACTTTGGGGATTGCATCTATTGAAAAGCAAATGATAGATATCAAAAAAGAGTTGCATAGCCGCCATGAAGCAGATACTGCAACACTCAATTTTATGGTGCAAATTGTTTCTTTGCTTGATAAACAGCAAAATTCAGAAGAAAATGATAATTCTTCAATACTAAATGATGTCACTAAGTTAAAAGATGAAATAGACAGTTTAAAAACTGTAAAGAATGAAAAAATATCTGAAGAATCAGAAAAATTTGCTAAGCGCATAACTTCATTAAAAGAAGAACTCTCTCAAATTGCACAAATAGCCGCACCGGATGAAGAAAGCATTAATAATCCAATGAAAGAAGCAGTTGCCGAGCTTGATCTTGCTATTCAGAATAATAATTATGATGAAAGCTTAGATAATGAAAATACCCAAAAGGAGCTTTTAAGAAAGCAGCTTATAGAAGGCGGATTGCCTGATAATGCTGTAGATGAGATAATTAACAGCATTTATCCTGAAAAATAACAAGGTTAAATATGATAAAAAAAGCGGCGTGAAGGTTTTTTCTCCACGCCGTTTTATATTAACAACCTGCATCAAATGATGCAAGCTGGAAATTGTTATGAAATTCTTTGTATATCTCCACCAAGGCTGTTAAATTTTTCTTCTACATTAAAATAGCCTCTATCTATGTGATTGATATTGTTAATGACCGTTGTTCCTTTTGCGGCAAGTCCTGCAAGAATAAGTGCCGCTCCGCCTCTTAGGTCCATAGCATTAACTTCTGCGCCTTGCAAATGACTGACGCCTCTTATAATTGCCATACGATCTCTTACCGTTATATTAGCTCCCATTTTGATTAATTCGGGGCAGTGTTTAAATCTTGTTTCAAACATATTTTCTATAATCATGCAAGTGCCGTCAGAAATCGTTTGAAGTGCTGTCATAGGTGCCTGCAAATCGGTTGGGAAACCCGGATAGGGCAAGGTTTCGATAATTTGTGCAGTTAACGGTCTTTGCTTGCATTCAATGTCGATATATGTAGGTGTGATATTAAATTCACAGCCGCTTTCACGAAGCTTAGCTATTAATGAATAAAGATGCTCACTCAAAAAGTTGGTTATTCTGATTTTTCCGCCGCATATAGCACATGCAATCAGATATGTTCCGCCGATTATACGGTCGGGAATAGGCGTGTATTCACAGTCTTTTAAGGTTTCAACACCCTGAATTGTAATTGTACTTGTACCTGCTCCTGAAATTTTTCCACCCATACAGTTAATAAAATTCTGTAAGTCGGTTATCTCTGGCTCTTTGGCAGCATTTCTTATTTCGGTAATGCCTTCTGTTAAAGCAGCAGCCATAATTAGATTTTCAGTTGCACCCACACTAGGATAATCAAGATGAACATTGCCGCCTTTCATATTAGTTCCATCACATATTATAAATCCATGTTCTTCTTTAATTTTCACATTAAGGTCTTTTAATCCTTTTAGATGAAGATCAATAGGGCGGATTCCTATATCACAGCCGCCTGGATACGACACCTTAGCAGCTCGAAATCTGCTTAAAATTGAGCCCAGCATAAAAATAGAAGAACGGATTTCTTTTGCTAAATCTTGGGGGATTTCCCAGCTATGTGCGTTAACACAATTAATATGCAAGTCATTATTTTCCCATTTATAGGTACAGCCAAGTGTTGATAGGATATTAAGCATATTGTATGCATCCGTTATGGGCATGATGTTATGTAATACGGTTTTGCCGCTGTTTAGTATGCTTGCTGCCAAGATTGGTAAAACGGCGTTTTTTGAAGTATCAACCGCAATTTCTCCATACAACGGCTTTCCTCCCGTAATAATGAGTTTTTCATTGTTTTTATCCATAAGTTACTCCGATAATCTTTACGCATTGGTGCTTTTTTTGCATAATTTTTTGTAAGGTATATATTAAAAATGTTTTTCTATGAACAATACATAGTATGGCGAAGACCAAATATTGGTTAATACGAAGTTAAAGCTTGAAAAAAAAGATTTTTATAAAAAAGACAAAATTAAAAAAATTGAACACATTATCAGAAACTAAATATATAAGTAATGTAAGGTTTTTGACATTATAAAAGTAACAAATATAGTTAATAATAGAAGGTGTTTATATAGTGCAAATCTCACTGTCAATATTGACATTAACTTGATAGGCATTTTATCTTATGTTATAATAATTAAAATTAAGGAGACATTATGGCAGAATTTATACCTAACAATGATGAATTGCAAGAATCTGCAATTAATAATTATAAAATGCCGCGTATTTTCAAAATGATTGCTTTGCGCGGATTAGTGATTTTCCCTCACATGAGTGTTAGGTTTGACATTGCCAGGGACAAATCTCTTTTTGCACTCAATAAAGCATTGGAAAATGACGAGCAGATATTTTTGGTTACTCAAAAGCATGCTTCGCAAAATGACCCTGCTCCAAAAGATATATACCGTATAGGCACAATTTGCCGTATAAAACAGGTGCTGAAAATGCCTGGAGACACCTTAAGAGTTTTGGCAGAAGGTGTTGAGCGTGCAGAAATAGAAAGCTATCATAGTATTAAACCGTTTTTTGAAGTTGTCCTAAAGGAAATGCCTTCAGATAATTCAGATTCTTTACTTATAGAAGCAATGAAAAGAATAGCCAAAGAAAACTTTGACGAGTATTCACGCTATGATACCAAAATAGTAACGGACAATTTTTCACATATCAATATAGAAACAGAGCCAGAAAAATTTGTTTATGCTGTAGGACAATATATTTATACAAAAGAGTCAGATAGGCAGGAACTTCTTTCAATTAATAATTTGGACAAAAAGCTCCAGATGATAAGCGAATCTTTGGCTCAAGAGATAGAAGTATTAAAAATCAAGAAAAAGATTGATAACCGTGTTCGTAAGCAAATGGATAAAAACCAAAAAGAATATTATCTTAGAGAACAGGCAAGGGCGATTCATGAAGAACTTGGGGACGGCGATGAGGATCTTTTTGACTATGTAAAAAAAGCAAAAGAGCTTAAGTTGCCGTCTGAGGCTATGGAGAAGGTGGAAAAAGAAGTAAAACGCCTTCAAAAGATGAGTTCAACTTCACCCGAAGCAGGTGTTTCACGCTCATATATAGAGTGGATTTTGGATATACCTTGGAACAAATCAACTGAAGATAATCTTGATTTGAAAAGAGCAAGAGAAATTCTTAATGAAGATCATTTTGGTTTAGACAAGGTCAAAGAAAGAATTTTGGAGTATCTTGCGGTTTTACACCTAACTAAGACACTAAGAGGCCCGATATTGTGCTTTGTAGGCCCGCCTGGAGTTGGTAAGACATCTATTGTTAAGTCAATTGCAAGAGCCTTAGGCAGAAACTTTATTTCTATGTCTTTGGGCGGCGTAAAAGATGAGGCGGAAATCCGCGGACACCGTCGTACTTATATCGGCGCAATCCCAGGCAGGATAATATACCATATGAAACAAGCAGGCACGGTCAATCCTGTATTTTTGTTTGATGAAATTGACAAGATGTCAAGCGACTTCAGAGGAGATCCAGCTTCAGCAATGCTTGAGGTTTTGGACCCTGAACAAAATTTTCAATTTAGAGATCATTATCTGGAAATACCTTACGATCTTTCTAAGGTTATGTTTATTACAACAGCCAATAGCATGGACAGTATTCATCCTGCACTTATAGATAGGATGGAAGTAATTCAACTCAGCGGCTATACCGAAGAAGAGAAGTTTAATATAGCAAATCAATTTTTGCTTCCTAAGCAAATGAAAAATCATGGACTTGATAATACCAAAGTTGATATAGAAAAAGATGCAATGTATAAAGTTATCAACAACTATACAGGCGAATCAGGCGTGAGAAGCTTAGAGCGTGAAGTGGCAGAAATTTGCCGAAAAGTTGCTTTGGATATAGTAGAAAAAGGAAATGATGCCGAACACAAGATAACAAGCGAAAACCTTATTAATTATTTGGGTGTTCCCAAATAT
>CALAYY010000102.1 GCA_937895465.1 uncultured Clostridia bacterium
AAAACGATTATAATATGGCTAATACTGCCGCCGCCGCAGTAATTAAAAATTGTGAGATGATTTTAAACAACTTCCTGCCTGCCTTAGAAAATATTTTATGAGTTGATTTTATCCAACAAGCTCATATCTACATGGCAGTAACCGCTAGGGTTTTTCTTGAGATATTGCTGATGATATTCTTCAGCTTTACAAAAATTAGCTAATGCCTGCACCTCTGTCACTATTGCCTTAGAATATTTTTTTTGCTCACGGCTAATTTTGTCTTTTATAATATCAACATCAGTTTCATCTGTATAATAAATTCCTGTTCTGTACTGACTGCCTATATCGTTGCCCTGCCTATTTTTTAGCGTAGGGTCAATTATCAAAAAATAATAATCAAGCAGCTTGTCAAGTTTGATTTTGTCACTGTCATACTTTATATATACCGTTTCGCTGTGTCCTGTGTTTTTTATGTCTTGATAGGTAGTCTTTTGGCTCTTGCCGTTGGCATATCCAGCGCATGTAAAGGTAACGCCCGCAATGTTAGCAAAAAACTCCTCCACTCCCCAGAAACATCCGCCTGCTAAATATATCTCTTTTTGATTCATCTTTTAATTCCTTTGCTTCAAGACCTGTTTCAAAAAATGCCCTGTATAGCTTTTTTCAACCAAAGCAATTTCTTCAGGCGTGCCTTTGGCTACTATCTGTCCGCCGTCATTTCCGCCTTCTGGTCCAAGGTCAATTATATAATCACATACCTTAATGACATCTAGGTTATGCTCTATGACAATAATTGTGTTGCCTCCAGCAACTAGCCTTTGCAACACCAAAATAAGCTTGTCAACATCCGCCATGTGAAGTCCTGTTGTCGGCTCATCCAAGATATACACAGTCTTGCCTGTGCTTCGCTTAGAAAGTTCAGTCGCAAGTTTTACTCTTTGGGCTTCTCCGCCCGAAAGTGTGGTAGCAGGCTGACCCAATCTTACATATCCAAGCCCTACTTCATATAAGGTTTTGATTTTGTTATTAATAGACTGCAAATTTTCAAAAAATCCAACCGCTTGTTCAACCGTCATATCCAAAACATCCGCAATATTCTTGCCCTTGTACTTCACCTGCAAGGTTTCACGGTTGTATCTTTGACCCTTGCATACCTCACAAGGCACATACACATCAGGCAAAAAGTGCATTTCTATCTTTCTGATGCCGTCGCCCTGACACGCCTCACATCTTCCACCCTTGACATTAAAGCTAAACCGCCCTGACTTATAACCTCGCTCTTGAGCGTCAGGCGTAGCCGCAAACAAATCCCTTATCATAGTAAAAGCGCCTGTATAAGTAGCAGGGTTGCTTCTGGGGGTACGTCCTATAGGGCTTTGGTCTATTGCAATTACTTTGTCAAGATATTCTAATCCGGTTATATCGTCAAAATTGGCAAGAACCTTTTTGCTCCTGTTGAGTGTGTTGGCAAGAACAGGATAAAGAGTGTAGTTAATAAGCGAACTTTTACCGCTGCCTGACACACCTGTAATTGCAGTCATTACCCCCAAAGGTATAGACACTTCTATGTTTTTTAGGTTGTTTTCTCTAGCTCCCTTTACAGTCAAAAACCTATCACCTATAGGTCTTCTTTGAGCTGGGACATCTATGCTCTTTTTGCCGCTTAGGTACATACCTGTAATTGACTGCGGAGTGTTAATAATATCCTGTAAACTTCCTTTAGCAACAAGCTTGCCGCCATGCTCGCCTGCGCCCGGACCGATGTCCACAATATAATCGGCTTCTCTTATAGTTTCTTCATCATGTTCTACCACTATCAAAGAATTACCCAAATCCCGCAAGCTTTTTAATGTGGCAAGCAGTTTGCCGTTGTCACGCTGATGCAGTCCAATACTTGGCTCATCCAAAATATATAAAACACCCATAAGCCCGCTTCCTATCTGGGTAGCAAGCCTAATTCTTTGGGCTTCTCCGCCCGAAAGTGTTCCCGAACTTCTCGAAAGTGTCAGATAGTTAAGTCCGACATTGATCAAAAACCTAAGCCTTGCTTTTATTTCGATTATAATCTGCTCAGATATAATTTTGTCTCCGCCTGTAAGGTTCAAATTCTCAAAAAATTCATAACTTTTATCAACAGGCTGTTGACAAAGTTCAAAGATATTAAGCTCACCTACTGTTACGCTCAAAGCCTCTTTTTTGAGCCTTTTGCCGTGACAGGTAGCACACGGCTTGGTTCTCATATATTTTTCTATTTCAAACTTGATATATTCTGACGAGGTTTCACGGTATCTTCTTTCAAGGTTATTGACTATGCCTTCAAAGGCAGATTCATACTTGCCGTTAAATGACCCCGAAGAATAATTGAGTTCTAGCTTCTCGTCTTTTGTTCCGTATAACAAAATATCCACAACATCGTCAGGAAGCTCTTCAAAAGGTGTATCAAGACTGAAATTATATTTTTTGGATAACCCCTTAAAATACATCTGCATATGGTTGTTAGTGTCAAGATTCCAGCCGTTAACTGATAATGCGCCTTGATTGACAGATAGCTTTGGGTCTTTTATAAGCATATCAGGGTCAAGCTCACTCTTAAAACCCAAACCCGTACAATCAGGACACGCACCCCACGGACTGTTAAAGCTAAACAATCTAGGCTCAATTTCTTCTATATTAATACCGCAATCCACACATGCATAAGTATCCGAAAAAAGCGTTTCTGTACCTTCATTGTCAATAACTACAAGCCCTTCAGAAAGCTTGAGTGCGTTTTCCACACTTTCTGTCAGCCTTTTTATTATATCGTCTTTGACAACAAGACGGTCAACTACTACACTTATATTATGCCTGATGTTTTTATCAAGTTTGATTTCTTCATCCAAAGAATATATATTGCCGTCAACCTTAACTCTTACATAACCGCTGTGACGCAAAGAGTCAAACATCTTGACATATTCGCCCTTTTTGCCCCTTATTACAGGCGATTGAATCAAAATCCTTGCGCCCTCACCCATTGCCATAATACGGTCAACTATCTGGTCAATAGTCTGGCGGCTTATGACCTTGCCGCAGTTAGGACAATGTACAACGCCTATTTTGGCATAAAGAAGTCTTAGATAATCATAAATCTCGGTAACTGTGCCTACTGTTGAACGTGGGTTTTTGGATGTCGTCTTTTGGTCAATGCTGATAGCAGGAGAAAGACCTTCTATAGATTGAACATCAGGCTTACTCATTTGCCCCAAAAACTGCCTTGCATAAGAAGACAAGCTCTCCACATACCGCCTTTGCCCTTCTGCAAAAATGGTATCAAAAGCAAGCGTACTTTTGCCGCTTCCTGAGATACCTGTAAATACTACCATCTTATTTCTGGGAATTTCCACATCAATGTTTTTTAGGTTGTTTTCTTTTGCACCTTTTATAATTATGCTGTCTTGTTTTTCCAAATTCATTTTTTCAGCCTTTTCCTTAATTTTGCAATCTCATCTCTTATCAGTATCGCCTGTTCAAAATCCAAACTCTTGCTAGCCAGATCCATCATTACCTTGAGCTTTTCAAGTTCTCTTGGGATATCTTCTGTTTTGATATTAGATGTAGTGTCTGCCTTTTTGGTTATTTCAAGCGTGTTGGTTATATCTTTTATAATCGTCTTAGGGACAATATTATGCTCTTGGTTATATTCCATCTGTTTTTTGCGGCGGCGTGCGGTCTCATCCATTGCCCGCTTCATCGAATCCGTTATCTTGTCCGCATAAAGTATTACTCTGCCTTCTACGTTTCTTGCGGCTCTGCCCACCGTCTGAATTATGGCACGGTCACTTCGCAAAAAGCCTTCTTTGTCGGCATCTAAGATAGCAACAAGCGCAACCTCAGGCATATCAAGCCCTTCTCTAAGAAGGTTAATTCCCACCAAAACATCAAACTCACCCTTTCTAAGTGAGCTTATTATCTCAATACGTTCTAAGGTATCTATTTCACTATGTAGATACCTTGCCTTGATTCCAAAGTTAACCAAATAGTCAGTAAGATTTTCTGCCGTCTTTTTTGTAAGCGTGGTTACAAGCACCCTAAAGTTATTTGAAGTAGTTTTATTAATTTCGCTGATAAGGTCGTCAATTTGACCTTTTATGGGTCGGACTTCTATCTCAGGGTCAATAAGTCCGGTAGGGCGTATCAACTGTTCGGCTACCTGATCGGCTATGCCCATTTCATAATCAGCAGGCGTTGCAGAAACAAACACAATCTGACCTATACGGTTATTAAACTCATTAAAGTTAAGCGGTCTGTTGTCATAAGCTGACGGCAGCCTAAAACCGTATTCTACAAGATTGGTTTTTCTTGCGACATCGCCGTGATACATTCCTCTTATTTGGGGAACAGACATGTGCGACTCGTCAATAAACAAAACAAAATCCTTGGGAAAATAATCCAAAAGCGTAAAGGGCGGCTCGCCTGCACTTCGTCCGTCAAAATATCTCGAATAGTTTTCTATTCCGTTGCAATAGCCCATTTCTCTAAGCATTTCAATGTCATAATTAACCCTTTCTTTTATCCGCTGGGCTTCTATTAGTTTGCCATTTTGTTTGAATGTTTCCTCTTGAATTTCTTTGTCTCTATCTATTCTTTTGATGGCGTCTTCAAGCTTTTGCTGTTCTACAGCATAGTGAGAAGCAGGAAAAATAGCCACGTGCTTAAGCTCTGACAAAACCTTGCCTGTAAGCCCCTCTATCTCAAAAATCTTGTCAATCTCAGGACCAAAAAACTCCACTCTTATAGCTGTTTCAGAAGCATTGGCAGGAAAAACATCAATTACATCGCCACGCACTCTAAAATTTGTTCTGACAAACTCCATATCGTTTCGCTTATAATTGACATCTATTAATTTTCTTATCAGCTTGTCCCTCCCCATTTTGTCGCCAGGGCGCAAGGATATGGATAGATTATAATATTCTTCGGGTGCACCCAGACCGTATATACACGATACCGACGCCACTACAATAGTGTCTCGCCTTTCAAACAGCGAACAAGTAGCCGAGTGCCTTAGCTTGTCAATCTCATCATTGATTGACATATCTTTTTCTATATAGGTGTCCGTTGTAGGCAAATATGCCTCAGGCTGATAATAATCATAATAGCTTACAAAAAACTCCACTCTGTTATGCGGAAAAAATTCTCGTAACTCATTGCAAAGCTGTGCCGCCAAAATTTTGTTATGAGCCATTATAAGCGCAGGGCGGTTGAGCTTAGCGATTATATTAGCCATGGTAAAAGTTTTGCCGCTTCCCGTAACCCCCAACAGCACTTGACTTTTCAGTCCGTTTTCAAAAC
>CALAYY010000103.1 GCA_937895465.1 uncultured Clostridia bacterium
GGTACTGGCTACAGCTTTGATTTCATTAACTGTTTTTGGAGCGGTCTGCACTCTTATTATAGTTTTGCTGCATAGGCTTATAGCTTACGGACAGGGTAACATCAATGCGGCTTTGAGCTATCTGGGTATTGCACCAAGTATAATATTTGTTGCGGTTATTTCTGTTTTTAGGGGCTATTTTCAGGGCAGACAAAATATGTTTCCAAGTGCGCTGTCTCAGATTATAGAACAGTTTGTAAAAATGGCGGTGGGATTATCGCTTGCTTATGTATTAAGAGGTTATGGATTAAGCTATGCGGTATTTGGTGCGGTATTAGGCGTTACCTTGTCAGAGCTTGCCGCAATGGCTGTAATACTCATTCAATATTATAATGACAAAAATAAATTAAAGCTAAGTTACCCAAAGCATGAAGTCAAAAAGTATATTAAGCTCATTTATGCAATATCTATCCCGATGACTATTAGCTCTGTAATTATGCCTGTAACACAGCTTATAGACAGTGTGCTAGTTATTAACATACTGTCAAATAGTTACCCTGTTAATGTTGCCACTACTTTTTTTGGGCTGTTTTCGGGCACTGTAGGCTCGCTCGTCAATATGCCTGTTGTTCTGCTGCTGTCTATTTCTGTTGCTCTTATTCCTTCTATAGTCTCTTCCAAAGCCAAAGGCCATAACTTAATGGTCGAAAAAAAATCAACCTTAGCTTTGAAGCTGACAGTCTTACTTGCCTTGCCTTGCTTTGTAGGGCTGTTTATATATGCAAGCCCGATAGTAAGATTTTTATATGGAAGCGGATTAAAAATAGGTGTAATCAATGAGCCCTTAGTTGCAGCAAGACTTTTGTCTATATATTCAGTTTCAGTTGTGTTTGTAAGTGTTTTATCTGTATCCGCTTCAGTTTTACAGTCGCTTGGTTATAATTATGTGCCTGTAAAAAATTTGGGCATAGGGGCATTGATAAAAATTGCTCTTAATTTTGCGCTTTTAAGATTGATGGGCATATACGGTGCGGCTGTGTCAAGTGCTGTTTGTTATATGGTGGCAATGACTCTCAATCTAATCTCACTAAAAAAAAGGATAAACATAAAATATGATATTATCGGTTTGGTGTTAAAGCCTATAATAGCATCCGGACTTATGGGAATATGTGCTTATTACGCCTATTCGCTATGCAATAATTTCGTAGATTACAGACTGTCTTTGATTATCTCAGTTATGTTAAGTGCGGCGGTTTATCTTGGACTTATAGCCGCTATGGGTGTGCTAAATGATGAAGAAATGGCAAGTATTCCGTTAATAAAAAAGCTAGTCAAAGTTCAAAAGCCAAGTTTTTAGAGTATTATATTTTTTTAAAGCAAGTTTTTCCGCATAATAACAATGCGGATTTTTTTGTTTAACTATATAAAAATTTTTGATATAATAAAAAATAATACAGGAGAAAAATATTGGAAGATTACAAATTAATAAAGCAAGAGCTAAAAGCCAAAGATAATTACACCTTTGATGACCTTATCAAAATCATGAAGGTGTTGATGAGTCCAAAAGGCTGTCCATGGGACAGAGTGCAAACTCATGAAAGCATACGCATTAACGCCATAGAAGAAGCTTATGAAGTAGTAGATGCCATTGACCAAAAAGATAAAACTAAAATCATAGAAGAACTTGGCGACTATTTGCTTCAATCAATCTTTCATTGTGCTATAGCCGAACGGGATAAAGAGTTTGAACTTCAAGATGTACTTAATACCTTATGCCAAAAACTTGTTTTTAGGCATACTCATGTGTTTTCGGACGAAAAAGCACAAGACGATAAGGTTGCATTACAAAACTGGAATAATGCAAAAGCTATAGAAAAATCCTTAAAAACAGTAACGCAGGATATCAAAGAACTTCCCAAATATTTCCCTCAACTTTTGCGTGCTCAAAAGGTGCAAAAAAAGGCGGCTTCAGTAGGCTTTGATTTTGATAACATCAATCAAATGGTTGAAAAGCTGGATGAAGAAGTTGCTGAACTCAAGGCAGAATTAAAAGAAGGCAATATTCAAAATGCTAAAAATGAGCTTGGAGATTGTCTGTTTAGTTTAGTCAACATATCAAGAAAGCTAAAAGCCGATTCTGAACTTTGCCTAAAGAAGTCAACTGATAAGTTTATTAATAGATTTGAACAAGTAGAGAAAGCAGTGAAAATAAGCGGTCAGGATTTTTCAAAGTTTTCCTTACAAGAGCTAGATGATTTTTACAAAAAGGCAAAAGAAAAAGAATGAAAATAGGCAATATAGAATTACCAAAGGGAGCAATTCTTGCCCCCATGGCAGGATATACCGAGCCTGGTTTTAGAGCGGTTTGCTCGTATTCAGGTGCGGTTATGACCGTAACCGAAATGATAAGCGCAAAAGGGCTAATGTATAACGGCGAAAAAACGCTTGAATTATTGCATGTGTCTTCCTTAGAAAAGCTTTGTGCCGTGCAGATTTTTGGCTCTGATCCTGATATTATGGCTGAGGCGGTAAAAACAGATTATTTAAAGAAATTTCCAATAATTGATATTAATATGGGTTGTCCTGTCCATAAGGTAGTCAAAGTTAATGAAGGCAGTGCCCTTATGAATGATATTAACTTGGCTTGTAAGATTGTTTCATCAGTAAAGCTTGCTGCTAACGACAGACCTGTAACTGTAAAGTTTAGGTTAGGATGGGATGAGGATAATAAAAACTTTATAGAATTTGGCAAGCGGATGCAAGACTCTGGCGCTGATGCCATAACGCTTCATTCACGCACACGGATGCAGTTTTATAGCGGTAACGCAGATATCAGAGCATGGAAGCAGTTAAAAAACGCAGTCAATATTCCAGTAATTGCAAGCGGAGACATTAAGGATAAAAAAGGCTTTGATGAGGCTTGTAAAGTTGTTGACGGAGTTATGATTGGAAGAGGTGCATTGGGCAGACCTCAAATTTTTGGAGAAATTTTGGATAAAGATAATGTGCTTAGCCCTATGCAGGCAGTAAGAATGCATTTGGGCGAATTAAAAAAGTGTCTTGATGACCGTACGGTAGCGGTTAATTTTAGAAAGCATGCTGGTTATTATATCAAAGGCATAAACGGCGCAAGAGAAATTAAGGTTTTAGTTAATCAGGCTCAGTCAGTCGATGAGGTTTTGGACATTTTGAGTAAGATTTTGGATTAAAATTTAAAGCACTCTGAAAAAATCAATTAATCTAAAAGAACTTTTTTAACGTTCTCATTACCATTTTTATTACTATAATAAATTAATCCTCAGCCGGCTAACGCCGCCAGCTCCTTTTGATAAAGGAGCCTAGGGGGTTTATTAATTGAACTTCACTTAATTGATATTCACAAGTCATCCATAACTGACAATATAATGATTATATGAAGATAGGAATAGTCAATTCTACTGATTTCAAAAAGTTTGCGTTATCGCACCTTCAGACAATAACGGATTTGGATATTATGATTTTTGCATTTGGTGTTACAGGCGAAGCGGACTTAGCAAAAGAAATAACAGGCGAATCTCAAATTTATTCAGAACTTGTTTTGCTCTCTTTGACTTTGGACTGTATCGTAATAGCCGCAATGGATACCTTAATTTACGGTCTTAAGCACAAATCAGCTGTTATTATAGAAGACGGTCATATTATTGATATCAATGACATGGTGCACGGTTATGACGATGAGTATGACCTAGGTAAGGGCTTTAGAGTGTATGACACATCCAAGGGTAAAATAGGCTTAATAATTCATAATGATATATTATTCCCCGAATCTTCACGCATGCTTACGGTGTGTGATTCAGATTTTTTGATAACTTTGATAGATACATCTCTTGGAAGAGATTGCATGGTCATGGTCAGATCTTCTTCTGTTTCCAACGGTATATATAATATTTGCTCTGAGCCTTCTTCATCTTATTATTGTGATGAGCTTGGCGTGGTGCAAGGTTATAGCAAAAAGGATTTTCTAGAACTTGATATTAATCCAAAAAAAGATTATTTGTTGGTCAAATCCCGCCGAAAAGATAAATATAAAGAAATCTTCTCTAATTTTTTATAGAGTGTTATTTGTTTAACTTTTTTTGGTTTGGGATATATAATGTCCTATAACATATCATATTATTGTCATAATCGATAATTTAAAGACGGTAAACAATGTTTAATATTGTATTGGTTGAACCTGAAATCCCTCAAAACACAGGCAACATAGTCCGAACATGTGCTGCAACGCATACTAAGCTGCATCTGATACGGCCTTTGGGTTTTGATGTTTCGGATAAATATCTCAAAAGGGCAGGACTTGACTATTGGAATTTGGCAAATATAAGCTATTATGACAGCTTTGAACAATTGAGATCAAAATATAGCTCTGAAGAGTTTTGGTACCTTAGCACCAAAGGTCAAAAAGTATATTCGGATGTAAAATTTAGCGACGGCTGCTTTTTGGTTTTTGGTAAAGAAACCAAGGGGCTGCCTGAAGAATTGTTAAATAACAACTATGAACATTGCATACGAATACCTATGTTTCAGGATTTACGGTCGCTTAACCTAAGCAATTCTTGTGCAATAGTGCTGTATGAAGCCTTGAGACAGTCTGACTTTGACGGCTTAGAAACCAAAGGGCATCTTACAAAATACTAAAATTTATAATGTTTAATGGTTTTATCTATAGTAATAAATTGAACATAAAAAATAATTTATGATAATAACGGCTATTGGTTTGACAAAATTTATATTAGGCGGTTAAAATAGAGTTATATTATGATGAAAAATTTATGTAAATATGGAGCTTATATTTTAAAATGGATAAATTTTTAGAAATACTTCACGCTTGTTTGCAGATTTTGGTTGGCACAGGCGTTTTTTTATTTGGTCTGCATACTATGTCCAACGGTATGGAAAAATCA
>CALAYY010000104.1 GCA_937895465.1 uncultured Clostridia bacterium
AATGGTTAAAGGTAAGCGTATATAAAGACGGTTGGGAATATCGTATGCAATTTGCTTCTTTTGAAGATGAAGACGGCAAAATAAGAAGCGGTGTCAGTCAGGGGGACTTGTTAAAGATTGCTCCTACTGATAAGAGCGGAACGCTTATAAGCTTTTATCCCGATAAGAAGGTTTTTGATACTATTGTTTTTAATAATGAAATGATTATTAAAAGACTGAAAGAACTTGCCTTTTTGAACAAGGGCATAACTATTGTTTTTATAGATCAAAGAGAAGAAAACAATATCATCAAAAAAGAGTACTTTTATGAGGGCGGACTTTGCGATTTTGTTAGATATGTCAATGAGGCAAAAAATCCACTTCATGAGCCCATTTATTTTGAAAATGTAAAAGACGGTATTGATCTAAGCGTAGCTATGCAATACAATGATTCATATACCGATACAATGATTTCTTATGTCAATAATATTCCGACAACTGAGGGCGGTACTCATGAGACAGGCATAAAAGCGGCAATTACCAAAGTCTTTAATGACCTTGCCAGAAAATTTGGCATGCTCAAAGAAAAAGAGCCCAATCTTTTGGGAGAGGACTTTAGAGAAGGGCTTACCGCTGTTATTTCTGTTAAGATGCATAATGTCCAATTTGAAGGACAGACCAAGACTAAGCTTGGCAATCCTGAGGCAAGAGTTGCTTGTGACAGTATTACATCTCAAGAGATTTATAGCTTCTTTGATAATAATGCACATAAAAACATTGCAGAAATTATTATTCAAAAAGCGTTGGGTGCGGCAAGAGTCAGAGAAGCATCAAGAAAAGCCAAAGAAATAACAAGGCAAAAAAACAGTCTGGAGAACTCGACTTTAATAGGTAAGCTGTCAAGCTGCTCTTCAAAAAAGCCAGAACTTAATGAATTGTTTATAGTTGAAGGGGATTCAGCAGGCGGTACTGCAAAACAAGCAAGAGTAAGATCGTTTCAGGCGATATTGCCCTTACGGGGTAAGCCTTTAAACGCTGAGAAAAAACGGCTTGATCAGGTCTTACAAAACGAAGAAATAAGAACAATTATAAGTGCTTTGGGTGCAGGTATAGGTGAAGACTTTTGTGCAGACAACCTTAATTATCACAAAGTAGTCGTTTTGTCAGATGCCGATCAGGACGGTGCTCATATAAAGGCAATTTTATTGACGTTTTTCTTTAGATATATGAAAGACCTTATTACGGGAGGTTATGTTTATATGGGTATGCCTCCCTTGTACAAGGTTTTCAAAAAAGATATTATTGAATATGCTTATTCTGATGAAGAATTAGACGAAGTAAAAGCCAAGGTTGGCAGAGGCTATCAAATTCAAAGATATAAAGGATTAGGCGAAATGAATGCCGACCAATTATGGGATACGACAATGAACCCCAAAACACGCAAGATGGTGCAAGTGACTATTGATGATGCTGCAGAAGCCGAAAAACTTGTTACCACTCTTATGGGAGATGCTGTTGAATTAAGAAGAAACTATATTATAGAACATGCTAATTTTAACAAAATTGACAGATTTATGGGAGAGATTGATTAATGGACGAGAACAACGCTCAAGCTAAAAATATAATCCAGAAAACTATGGAAGAGGTAATGCATTCTTCCATGATTCCGTATTCGGAACATGTCATTATGGATAGAGCCTTACCTAGAGTAGAAGACGGATTAAAACCTGTTCAGCGCAGGATATTATATTCATTGTATGAGTTGGGGATAACATCAGACAAGCCTTATAGAAAATCAGCACGTATTGTTGGAGACTGCTTGGGAAAATACCATCCTCATGGCGACAGGTCGGTTTATGATGCTATGGTCAGAATGGCACAGCCTTTTAGTATGCGTCATATGCTTATAGACGGACATGGCAATTACGGCTCTATTGACGGCGACAGTGCGGCTGCTATGCGTTATACAGAAGCAAGGCTTGCACCCATTGCAATGGAATTGTTAAAAGACCTTGATAAAGACACCGTAAAATGGAGTCTTAACTTTGACGACACCATAAAAGAACCTGATATGCTCCCTGGAAGGTTTCCCAATCTCTTGGTTAATGGAGCTTCTGGTATTGCAGTAGGTCTTGCTACTAACATTCCTCCTCATAATTTGGTTGAGGTTATTGACGGCGTTGTCGCTTATATAAATAATCCCAAAATCAATCTAAAAGATATGATGAAAATTATCAAAGGTCCTGATTTTCCCAGCGGCGGTTATATTATAACAGGGTCAGAACTTGCCAAAGCTTATGAGACAGGCAGGGGCAAAATCACTATGAGGGCTAAGATTCATATTGAAGTTACAGAAAATGATAAAAAGAGCATAGTTATAGATGAATTGCCCTATCAGGTTAATAAAGCAACACTTTTAGAATCTATAATGACGCAAAGAGAAAATAGAAAAGAACAGCTAAGCGGCATAAGTGACATTTTGGATGAATCGGACCGAAACGGCATGCGTGCAGTAATCAAAATAAAAAAAGACGCAGACCCTCGTGCTATATGCGATGTTTTATTCAAATATACTCAATTATCTCAGACCTTTGGTATCAATATGGTTGCTATAGCTGACGGCAAGCCGCAGCAGATGGGACTGCTTGATATCATAGCGTATTATGTCAATTATCAAAGAGAAATCATCGTAAAAAGAACCAAGTATGAATTGGATGAGGCAAAGAATAGAGAACATATTTTAACAGGCTTGATGATTGCCGTTGCCAACATTGATGAGGTAATCAAGATAATCAAAAGCAGTGCATCTGTAAGTGAGGCCAAAGCCAATCTGTGCGAAAGATTTTTGTTAAGCGAAGTTCAGGCTCAGGCGATTTTGGATTTGAGACTGGCAAGATTAACACATCTAGAAGTACACAAATTAGAAAAAGAACTTGCAGAAGTAAGAGAATTGATTGAAAAACTTCAGGCAATTTTGGCAAGTAAAAAAACTCAAATGGATGTAGTAATAAATGAGCTTAACGCGATAAAAAAGCAATATAAAGAACCCAGACGTTCTGTTATTATAGACGAGGTTTCGCAATATTATATTCCTTCTGACGATGATGAAAAACCTATTGAAAACTTTATGATAGGATATAATGAAAACGGCTCATTAAAAAGAATTCCTGCTAAAAATTATTCCATGTCAGTTAAAGAGTTTACCGACAGCTCAAATAAAAACGATATTCACAGTCTGGTGGCAGAAGCGCAAACTAATGATAAGGTTTATTGCTTTACCAATATCGGAAACTGTTACAAGGTTGATGTAATGTCTATACCCGAAGCAAAATGGCGGGATAAGGGAGAAGACCTAAAAGCCTCAATTCCTGAAATAATAAATGATGAAAAGATTGTTAATATGTATGTCATTAAGGAAAATCTCCCTGACGGCAAGCTTTTATTCTTTACCAAAGAGGGCATGATAAAAAAATCTGATTGGTCTGAATACGGCGTTGTAAAATCGTCTTTCCAAGCTATAAAACTAAAAGAAGGCGATGAAGTAATCAATATAGAAGAAGAGATTGAGAAGTCTTCGATATTATTTGTAACTGCTTTAGGAATGGGGCTTAATGCGGATTCAAGCGATGTTCCGTCACAAGGCAGAATTTCGGGCGGAGTCAAGGGCATACTTTTGGCTGAAAATGATTATGTGGTATTTGCAGGGCAAGTTGAGGACAATAAAGGCAGCATTTTAATGGTTAGTGATAAAAGCTGTTCAAAGCGGATTGAGATAAGCGAATTGGGACTTATGGGCAGGTACCGAAAAGGGTTAAAGGTATTTGACTTTAAAGATAACATCGGCGATAAACTCATTTGGGCAAAATGTATTCAAAAGAAACAAAAGATTGCAATAGTGTTAACGGACAATGAAGACTTTTTGACAGCTTTTATTTCTGAAGATATTGCTAAGTCCACACGTACAGGAAAGGGTAAAAATCTTTGTAAACTACAAAAACTAAACTTTATAAAAGAAATCTTTATATATAATTCATAGAAATATTAGACCGTCAAACTTTAGACTTTTTAAGTTTGGCGGTCTTTTTTAGATATTTCTTGTTCATTTCTTATTTATTTCTTAAAAACATTAAAAAAGAAATAAAAAATAATATACAAAATCCGCTGTAAATATTTGACATGTTAAATTTTGCGACATATAATATATCCGTCATAATTTTTGTACACAAAGATTGCATATATAGATGAAAAGATATAAGGAGTGATATTAAGGAATAATCCTATCGTAACAAATGTCAAATAGTTTAAATAACTAACAAAAAAGTTTCATTTGATTTTACATTAATAATACAATGCTTTGCTCTTTTCATTTGATGTATTTGTTTTTTAGGAAACATATTTATTTATCTATTTACTCGCGTATAAGAGCATTATTAATTTATACTAAAATACTAAAAAGATATCAATGTAAATTTGCTTTAATCTTACCTTAGACTAAAGTCATAATTACGATTTGCGTTTTATATATTTATATAAAATGATAAAAAAATCGTTTCGACAAAATACGCAAAAATTTGGCTAAATGTAGGTTAATTCTCTATTTATTTGCGTTTAAAATGTGAAAGGTAAAGAATATGTACTTCATAACTTTAAAAAAGCAAGACTTGTTATATTGGTGTGTCACACTGTTGCTTCTTGTGGTGTTTATAACTCTTAATACATATATCGGAACTGCTGATGTATTCTTGAATAAAAATACTAAAAGAAAGCTTCCTATATATAGTGTCGAAACAAATGAAAAAAAACTTGCCATATCTTTTGATGCGGCGTGGGGTGCAGATAAAACAGACGAGCTAATTGACATATTAAAGGGAAATGAAATAAAGGCAACTTTTTTCTTAGTTGGATTTTGGGCAGAAAAATATAGTGGAAAAGTTGAGAAGCTTGACAAGAACGGATTTGAGATAGGCACTCATTCTAACACTCATCCGAAAATGACAGATTTGAGTCAGACCAGAATGCAGCTAGAGCTAGAAACATCCTGTAATATTTTGCAAAACATTACAGGCAAAAAACCCCAAATATTTAGGCCGCCCTTTGGGGCATATAACAACAAACTTATAGAGACGGCCGACGATCTGGGACTAAAAACTATACAATGGGATGTTGATTCGCTAGATTGGAAGAATCTTACTGCACAAGATATAGCCAAAAGGGTCATATCAAATGCAAAGAATGGCTCGATAATATTAATGCATAACAACGGCGAAAACACACCGCAAGCGTTAAGACTAATAATTTTGGGCTTAAAGAACAAGGGATTTGAATTCGTATGTGTGAGTGAGCTTATATACTGGGACGGTTATTATATTGACCATACGGGAAGACAAATAAAAATCATTTGAAAAACGGGAGAAGGAAAATGAATTACCCCGAGAATATAGCCAATAAGGTATTTTTGGCTGGGAAAATTGTTGCCGAACCGATATTTTCGCATGAGATTTATGGCGAAGGTTTTCACGAAATGATGATAGAAGTTCCGCGTCTATCAGAGCAAAAAGATATTTTACCCATTACAGTCAGTGAAAGACTTC
>CALAYY010000105.1 GCA_937895465.1 uncultured Clostridia bacterium
CCCGGAAGGGACTCGAACCCTCGACCTCTAGCGTGACAGGCTAGCGTTCTAACCAGCTGAACTACCGGGCCAAAAAATGGTGGGCCTTCAGGGACTTGAACCCCGGACCGATCGGTTATGAGCCGAGTGCTCTAACCAACTGAGCTAAAGGCCCATATCAATTTAGCTCACTTTCGAAAAAGTGTCGGTTTCTCAAAAACCGACTATAAAAATATACAATATCTTAACTCAATTGTCAAGAAAAAAATCAATTATCCTATGCTTATTTTTATTTAATTTTTGGCAATTATTTTTAGCGGTAACAACGGCATTAAATTGGCAACTTTTTCGCTGCAAAAATCCATTATCTATTTAAGTTCTTTTTCAACAACTGCTAATGCTGCTTCTATCGTCTTGTCCATGTCAAAGTATTTGTACATACCAAGTCTTCCACCCACAATCAGCCTGTCTTCATCTTGTGCCAGCTTTTTATATCTTTCATACAAATCATTGTTTTGCTGATTGTTGACAGGATAATACGGTTCATCACCCTCTTGCCAAGTCAGCGGATATTCTCTGGTTATAACGGTCTTGGGACTTTGGTTAAATTCAAAATGCTTATGTTCTATTATGCGAGTATAAGGGATTTCCCTTTCGGTATAATTGACCACAGCTACACCCTGATAGTTGTCAATATCCAAAACCTCATTTTCAAATCTAAGCGAACGGAACTCTAGTTTTCCTAAGCTATAATCAAAATACCTGTCAAGTTCGCCGGTATAGAGAGTTTTATGGGCAATACTATCAAAATATTCTTTATCAGAAAAATAGTTAACATCAAGCTGAACATCAATGCCGTCTAACAGCTTGTCAAACAGCTTGTTATAGCCGCCTATGGGAATGCCTTGATATTTGTCATTAAAGTAATTATCGTCAAAGGTAAAGCGTAAAGGCAGTCTATTGATAATAAACGGCGGAAGCTCTGTAGCAGCCATGCCCCATTGCTTTTCGGTATAACCTTTTACCAAAATCTCATACAAATCCCTGCCTATCATCGTAATAGCCTTTTCTTCTAGGTTTTTGGGCTCGGTTATGTTTTCTTTATTTATTTGTTCTTGTATCTTAGCTTTTGCCTGTTCGGGCGTTATTGTTCCCCACATAGCATAAAAGGTATTCATATTAAAGGGCAGATGGTATAGCTTGCCCTTATAATTGGCTATCGGACTATTGGTGTATCGATTAAACTCTACAAGCTTGTTGACATACTCCCAAACCGCTTTATTGCTAGTGTGAAAGATATGTGCGCCGTACTTATGAACATTAATGCCTTCAATCTCTTCACAATACAAGTTGCCGCCTGTATGGTTTCGCTTATCAATGACCAAACACTTTTTACCCTTGTCCGCCATTTCTCTAGCAAACACGCTTCCAAACAGCCCCGCCCCTACTATAAGATAATCATATTTTTTTGATATTTTGGTCATTATAAATTTCTCTCCTGATGGTTTTTCTTTTGAGTTTGGTAATAATATTTTTAATAAATTATATATAATACCATATATCACAATTAAGAATTTGTCAAATTAGTATTTGTCCACTCAAAGGTAAATTCTATATTAAGCATGTCCATCCATAAAAAGAGTTGAAATGGTCATCAAATGACAACTACTCATTTTGAGATAAAAACAACTCCACATCCTTCAATCTATGTATAGAAGGTATAGCACCTTTTTTGGTTACTGTCAGGGCACCCATAGCATTAGCAAATTTTACAGCTTCTTTCAAACTTTTGCCTTCTACAATTTTTAGAGCAAGCGCTCCATTAAAACTATCTCCTGCTGCTACGGTGTCTACAGCTTTTACCTTATATCCATTAATTATTTCAAATCCGTCAGAATTAACAATCATTGCACCCTTGCTTCCCAAAGTAGCGATAACATTTTTTACACCTAAAGATAAAAGTTTATTCGCTGCCATCTTAAGATTGTCATCAGTATCAATTGGTATATCGCTAAGAATAGACAGTTCATGCTCGTTAGGTGTTATATAATCAATCATAGCAAGAATGTCCTTATTAAGCCGTGCAGCTGGCGCTGGATTAAGCAATACTTTTACGCCATAATTATGAGCAACTCGTATCAATTCTTCGGTTACATCAAGTCTTAGCTCCAATTGTAATACAAGTAGCTTGCATTTTTTCATACTTATCTCTGCCTGTTTGATATGCTCATAACCAAACTCATAATTAGCAGAGGGAATAACGCAGATCTTGTTTTGTCCTTTTGCATTTATCTGTATTTGTGCAACTCCAGTTGGCTTATCACAAGAAAAAACAAAATCATGAATAATATTTTCATCTTTTAATAACTTTCGTAAAACTCTTGCGTTCTCATCCTTACCAAGCATACCTGCCATTTCGACATTGCCGCCTAGTCTTGCTATGGATACGCATTGATTCATACCCTTTCCGCCGGGATACAGTTCGATACTGTTTCCCAATACTGTATACCCTTCATCAGGGAACACGTCCATACTAGCTACATTATCCATCATAAATGAGCCTGCAACAAAAATATCCGCCATAACTATCTCCCTTTATAAAGATTATTCCATCTAGTCTTTTAAACTAAAACAAAACAGCAATCTAGTTAATATGCTTTTTATTAAATACATTATAAATATTATCTAATCTACTACTATTGATAAAAATTAGGATAAAAATTTATTTTGATATATCTTTTATGTTATCTTTGAAGCAGATATTCTGATATCATATTATGTCCTAGATAATTGGGATGTAATCCGTCTGAAGTATAAATGCTTCCTTTATAGAAGTTATCATGATTGAATATTGGAAATATATCTACAAATGTGCAATCTAGTTCATAACACATATCAGAAACTGCCTTTCCATATTTTAACAGCGTTTCGTTATTTGAATCAACTACATGTTCATCAATAATCGCCATATCATCACGATACAGCATCGTTAAGAAAATAATCTTTATTTTAGGATTGTGTTTTCTCAAAGTATCCACAGAATACCTAATGCCTGATTTGAGCGTATTAACTTCATTTAATAAAACAAAATCATCTGGAGCGCTTCCTATGGGTACATTACATTTAAAATCATTGGTACCATACCAAATAATTGCATAGTCGCTTAAAGAGTTTGCTACCATGTTATTGGTTATATATTCCACACCACTTGTACGGGGAATTTTCTTTGAATACTCATAAGTAAGCAGACTGACTGATACTGCAAAGCTCTGATATTCAAAAACTAAGGCAAAAGCTAACTTTTCTTTATAATCTTTTTGTCCTTGACTCAGAGTTGCACGAGCTGAGATGCTGTCTCCATAAAAAACCACCTTTTTTCCATAAAAGTATCCTCTGTCAAATGTTATGTCCATATTGAGTTCGTCCTCTCTTACAACCTTGACATCAATTGTTCTTCTGCTGTTGTTTTCATAAAAAATAATTGATGTCTTTCCAACGCCAATACCTGTAATAATATTGTCAGCAAAAGAAATTATATCTTTTTTTGAAAATGAAAAAGTATTGATATTATGGTTCATCCCTTCCAAGACATTGTATGTATCGCCAATTTCTATTACAATATCAATTTCATTTTCAGCTGGTTCATACTCTATTTCATCATTTTCTTTTTGTTGACTACAACCTAAAAAGACTTGTGTCAAAATTAACGATAATATAAAAATAATAATTATCTTTGAGCTTTTCACAACGCAAGTTTTCTCCTTTTGATATAAGACAAT
>CALAYY010000106.1 GCA_937895465.1 uncultured Clostridia bacterium
TAAAGTACTTTTCTCCTAATTGCGCTTTGAGCTTGGCAGGAATTCGTATTCTGCCCTTTTCATCTGTTTGGTGATAATAAATCCCTTTGAACATCTTTTCTCACTTTTTGGGTGTAATTATCCTTGTAATTTACTTTTATATTAGCATAGTTTTTGACCACTTGCAACCCTTTTTAAAATATTTTTGCATATTTTAATAATTTTTTTGATTTAATAACCATTTTTGACCATAAAATTAATAATTATTATAAAATTTGACCACTAAAAACCATTAAATAAAACAAACTTAAATAATAAGTTATATAATTTTACATTAACTGCAAAAAAAATTATGCTATAATAAATAACTAATTTTTAAACTTTCTTATTCTTTTTGCTGTTTTAATTTAATTTTTTATTAATCTATTTATTTCCCTATTTTTTATCCCCTAAACGTATTGGTGTATGATATAATTTAGCTTATGAAAGTTTTTGCTATAAGTGATTTACATTTGTCAATAAACAACCCCAAACCTATGGATATATTTGGAGGTGCTTGGGATAATTATATTGAAATCTTGACGGCTAATTGGAAAGCATTGATTAATGATGATGATGTTGTGTTGATTGCCGGAGATGTCAGTTGGGCAATGACATTAAAAGATGCAATGCCTGATTTAGACTTTCTTGCAAAATTGCCAGGCAAGAAAGTTATGATAAGGGGTAATCATGATTATTGGTGGAAATCAATCAGCACTATGAGAGCGATTTTTCCTGAAGGCGTCTTTGCCGTTCAAAATGACTGCATACGGATAGATAATTATCTGATATGCGGCACAAGAGGCTGGACTGTGCCTGAAAAAAACGAAATTCAAAGTGAACAGGACAAGAAAATATTTTTACGAGAAATAGAAAGGCTCAAGCTTACACTGTCAGCATGCAAAAAGATGCGCATCGAAAACGACAGAATAGTATTAATGATGCACTATCCCCCATTTAATGCTCAAAGAACAACATCAGATTTTACAGAGTTAATTTGTCAATATGGCGTTGACTGTGTGGTATATGGACATCTGCACGGAAAAGGCGGCAGAACTGATTTGAATATCGTTATTGATGATATTCCTTACTATCTTACCTCCTGTGATAAGCTTAATAATATTTCCAAACAGATTTTTTAAGTCATTCAGATTGCGGATATAAAGGCAGTTCAAAAAACGAACTGCAAATATTTTCAGAAAACTCTTCACATTCAGGAATACAACAATAACCATAAGACGGCACCAAAAGCTCTGTCTCAATAGTTATTTTTATTATTATTGTAATACAAGCGGTAACGTTCATTTGAAAGTTACCTGCAGGCGTACCTTCAGGACATATCGCAGAAACCACAGCTTCTACCTCATAGGGTATAATTGATTGATGCGGAACTGTAAGAATGACATCTACTGTTATTCCGATTACAGCATCTGCCCTGCCTTCTACATTGTTGGCATCCACATAAATGACTTCCATAGGTATATTGACCAAAGCCCTTACTCTTGCAAATCTGGGTCTTTCAGGAAGTCTTGTAACGGTTAGATTGGTAACAATACCGCGAGTGGTAATGGATCTAGCACTTACAAATGTCAAGGGAAAAGCGGGATTTGATGGCATGAAATTACTTAATGTTATGGTAAGATCATCTTCTTGGACCTGTTGAATACAAGCGTCAAAAACCTTTTTTACCTGAATACAAACCTTCTCACACAAGCCATGCAATGGATTTCCTTGTATAGTTCCAGGCGTTAATTCTCCTCTGTTACAATTAAAAAAAGACATATTATCCTCCGTGAATTATGTTATAAGATAATATATTCACTGAGGTCTTATATTTGAACAAAACCGATAAAATAAAAAAAATCTCCATGAAAAGTCAAAGAGATTTTTTGGTTTTTATTGATTATAAAGAACCGATTATGGTGCTTTAACTATTCCTAAAGCAATTAATATCGCCGCAGCAAAAATATTTAAAACATAAAAAGCTCCAAAACAAAGAACACATATTAAAATCTTTAATATTATATTATTTGTTTTGGTTACTATAAGCAAATTAACCAAAGCGCAGGGAATTGTAAACAAATATCCCATAAACCACCATGAAAAAGCCAATGGGAAAAAAACAAGCAAATACTCATACCATGCTGTTTTCCCAAAGTAGTTATATTCAACACCATCAATAAAACACTTTGGACGTAATGCACCCGTTTTTATAGTTAAAAAATGCGAGCCACCCATACTGTCAAAAAAACGAAAAGTATTCTTTTGCATTTGTGTTACTAAGTTACCGTCCACTAATACCGAATTATTCCCAAAGCTCCCAACATACACATCAAATTTCTGAGGTGAAGGAAACGGAATCGTCGGATCTGAGTTATTAAAATAGTTATGAATAAAATTAAAACGCATAAAATCCCCCTATACAAGATGTATAATAATATTTTTATTATACTGTATTATTATAAAATTGTAAATATTAAAATTTAAAAAAGGGAATTTTTTATTCCCTTTAATTATTCTTCTAAATATATAATTCTTCTGCAGGATTCACATTCTATCGTTCCTTTTTGTTTTAACTTTGCTATAGCTGCCATTGATTGCTCCATTCGACAGCCTCCGCAGCGATTTCCATCTATGACGCTTACAAAAGCAGGCAAAACCTTATCCTTTCTCAAAGACTGATATCTCAAAAACAAATCTTTTTCGATACCTTTTGACATTTCTGATAATTTCTTTTTGTATTCATCAATTTTAGGCTCTAATTCATCTTTTAAAGCATCAAATCTCTTTTTTGATTCATTAAATGTATGTCGCATGCTAGCGCCTTGTTTTCTTGCCTCTTCGTTTGTTCTTGATATTTCATCAATATTTTGTGGCATATTATAAATTTCTTTTTCAATAGCAGAAAGATTAGATGACAATTTATTTATTTGATCGCCAACCTTTTGCAAATTATCATCGCTAAGTTCCATTTCCAAAACTTTTGCTAATTCGTCAATTTTTGAAGACAAGGTGTTAACATAGCCTTCAAGTTTTTTGTAATTTTTATATAACACTGCAGCATTGTTTTCTGTGTTTTTAGCAATATTCCCAAGATTGATAAATTTGGCTTTTGCCTGTTCTGCAATTGCAAAATCCTTGCTTTTTTCGATTTTAAGTTCTAACCGTCTTAATTCCAAATCTTGTTCTTGATATGCCAATATTTTATCCAATTTCATTTTAGCCTCCTTGCCAAGTTTTCTCTTAATTTGATAATTTCATCTAAATCGTTTTTGATTATCCCTCTCTGCTTTTTGGACGCCAAGCTAATTGCGTGTTCCATAATTTTTATTTTTTTATCTAAGTACATCAAAAAATCTTTTGAAGGTTTGTTAAGATTGTCAAGCCCCCATTTTATTTGGTCTGGAGTTAAATCTTGACAACCTTTTTCAGCTTCTATAATATCATAAAATTTTCCTTTATCCAACACAATAAAATCTTTTATTATTTTATAATCAAATTCGTTAAGCTTTTTTCTTAAAGCAGATGTGTTTTGTTGAGGAGAAAAAATATAATGCTGAATAAATTGTATGTCAGATTCTAATATCTTAATGATTTCCAATCCGCCCATTCCTGCTATTATACCCAAATCAACCTTATAGCCATATTCTTTTAATGGCTTTAATCCGTCTCCCAAAAAAGTTATAATATCATGCCCCAACCCGTTCCCGTCTGCTAGAAGTCTTGTCTTTTCTAATGAATGCGCGCTTATATCTGTAGCTAATACTGTTTTTGCAAGTTTATTTTTTATTAGATAAACAGGCAGCTTTCCATGATCACTTCCGATATCGGCAATGATGTTTTGAATTTTTATTATATCAGCTATTCTTTTCAGTCTAAAAGACTTAAACGGATGAAACTGTCTGTAAGACTGCAAAGTATAGCTG
>CALAYY010000107.1 GCA_937895465.1 uncultured Clostridia bacterium
ATAACCCCCGCTCTGAAAAACCAGATGATATTATTTTAGATATAGCACAAGGGGCAAAGGATACAAGAGGTCTGTATATCTGTATAACAGACAGGCTTGAGGCTATAAAACATGCATATAGTGTCGCAGCAAAAAACGATATAATACTTATAGCCGGAAAGGGCGATGAGCTGTATCAGGAAATCAACGGAATCAAATATCCTTTTTCGGATTTGGAAGTGGTAAAAAAATTATCTGCTGAGGAAAGACTTGATTAAGATTTTATTGCAATCCCTGATTACATTAATAATAGCTTTTTTGGCGTCGGCTTTATTAACTCCATTGGTTATTAAAGTAGTCAGCAAATATAAAGCCCGACAGACTATTTTGCATTATGTTGATAATCATCTTAACAAACAAGGCACTCCTACAATGGGCGGCATCGCCTTTATTATTGCAGTAATTATTGCAATGCTTTTTTCAAAATCCTATGGAACTGCATTATTATCCGTTGCGGTAATGGTAGCTTACGGTATAGTAGGAGGATTAGATGATTTTATTAAGATTAGATTTAAACGTAATCTTGGACTAAAGGCTTATCAAAAGATTATTGCTCAAACTCTAATTGCTCTTATTATAGCTGTGTATATATATCGAAATCACGAAATTGGCTCGTCGATATTAATTCCTTTTACATCAATCGAAATAAATTTGGGATTTTTTATAATACCCTTTGTTATTTTTATATTTCTTGCCGTGACCAATAGCGTTAATCTTACTGACGGTTTGGACGGACTTGCAAGCAGTGTTACCTTGCTTTTTATGTTTTTTATATGTGTTATTCAGCTTATTTATATCAATCATCTTAATAATGAAGGGATAAGCCAACAAATTATTGATGAAAACATCGGACAGGTTATATTCGGCTTTGCCGTTATGGGCGGAGTGTTGGGATATCTTATTTTTAACAGCTATCCTGCCAAAATATTTATGGGAGATACAGGCTCATTGGCTTTGGGGGGTGCTGTTGCCTGTGTTACGGTGTTTTTGAGAATAGAACTTTTGATGCCGATAATCGGAATTATGTTTGTATTAAGCAGTTTAAGTGTAATTATTCAAGTAGCATATTTTAAAATTACGGGCGGAAAAAGAGTTTTTCTTATGGCACCGCTTCATCATCATTTTGAGCGAAAAGGTATTCACGAGTCCAAAATTACCGTCATATATATGATAGCGACTTCCGTTATTGGAACACTTTGCACCATATTGTATCTTATATTCCTATAAGGGTTTTACGCTATTTTTTATTAACGGGCGGTAAAGATTTTGAATTATTTTAATAAGCGCGTCCTTGTTTTAGGCGGCGGTTACAGCGGTCTGAGTGCATCAAAAGTTTTAGCATCTTTGGGTGCAGAAGTTTATCTAGTCAATGATACTCGAACAACAACTTTGGAAAACGGATTTGTAAGAGCATTTGACGAGTGCATTATAAGTCCGGGAATCAGCATCAGGGATTCTAATGTTTTGAAGTGTTTTGAAAATGACGTAAAGGTTATTTCTGAGCTTGAATTAGGCTATAGTCTTAACAACAGCCAATTAATCGCAATAACCGGCACTAACGGTAAGACAACCACCGTAAGCCTTATTAGTAAAATATTATCTAATGCTGGGTTTCAAAATGAGCCTTTGGGCAATATAGGTACGCCTTTTTCTTCAAAGGCGCAGATATTTGGCAAGGATGATATTCTGCCGTTGGAAGTATCTAGTTTTCAATTAGAAGCGATCCATAACTTTAGACCGCATATAGCTGCAATTACCAATATAACGCCCGATCATCTTGATAGGCATTTGACAATGCATAATTATATAGACTGCAAAATGCGGATTTTTTCTAATCAAACGGATTCGGATTATTCAATAATTAATTTTGACCAGCCAGAAATGCTGCCTTATTTCAAAACAAACGCTCAAAAATTATTTATAAGTACAAAACAACATATAGAGGGAGCATACTGTCTAAACGGCAGAATATATATAGACGGCAAATACCTTATGCCAGCCAATAAACTCAAGCTTATAGGCACTCACAATGTCTATAATGCACTCATGGGCGGACTGTGTGCATATCTATGCGGTATAGATTTTGAAATCATTAAGCATACGCTATATGAGTTTTCAGGTGTAAAGCATCGCTTGCAGGCTGTGGGGTCTTTTGAAGATATTAGCTTTATCAACGATTCCAAAGCTACCAATCCGGACGCTGCTATTGTTGCCATAAAAAGCATGAAAAATCCTACGATATTGATTTTGGGCGGCAGTGATAAGGGACTGGGCTTTTCTGGCTTTTTTAAGGATATTAAAGAAAATTACAAAAAAATCAAATATATCGTTATATGCGGTGCGGTCAAAAAAAGAATGTTAGAAGCCGCATCTGCTTGCGGACTTAACAAAAATATAGTTGAAGCTGATAACTTTAATGATGCGTTTAATAAAAGCACAGAACTAGCCAAAACAATATCGCCGTGTAATGTTTTGCTCTCGCCTGCTTGTGCAAGCTTTGATGAGTTTGTCAATTATGAGGCAAGGGGAGAAAGATTTATAGAGCTTGTTAGAAGTCTAAAATAGGTTGATTATATAAACCTAATATCTTTACCGCTATTTCTTGCAATATTCTGCACTATCCCTATTCCGCCCATAAACACTACCAAAGAAGAGCTTCCAGCACTAATAAAAGGCAGGGGAAGACCGGTAGGCGGTATGCTTCCTGTAACAACGGCAATATTAACAGCAACTTGAATGGCTATGATTGCACCGATTCCTGAGGCGATATAACAGCCAAGTCTATCTGACGCATTGATTGCAACACGGATACATCGATAAATAATTATGCAATAAACAGCTATTGTAATTAATGACCCAAACAACCCAAATTCTTCTGCGATTATACTGAATATAAAATCCGATTCTGAAAAGGGCAAAAATAGATATTTTTGCCGTGAATTAAACAGTCCCACTCCAAACAATCCGCCGCTTCCCAATGAATAATATGATTGAATAAGCTGAAAACCTTCTTCTAACGGCGATGCCCACGGGTTTAAGAAAGCAGATAAGCGGTTCATTCTGTAAGGTTCAATTAATATCAGAATAGGCACCAATGCCAAAACAGGAATTAACAATATAAGAAAATGCTTTATTTGGGTTCCGCCCAAAAAGAGCATTACAAGCATAAGCAAAATTACGCACACCGTTATTGACATATTAGGTTCTAATATAATTAAAAGCGCAATAATACCGCCTGCCAGAAGAACTGGTAAAATACCTAAAAATGTTTTCATTTTGTCCTGATGTGAAGCCATATATCCTGCTGCAAAAACAATAAACGCAAACTTTGCCAGTTCACTTGGCTGTATGGTAAAGCCCGGCAAGTCAATCCAGCGGTTTGCTCCATAATTGGATAATCCAACACCAGGAATAAAAACAACAATTAATAAAATTATTGAAATAATCAAAATAGGTATTTTTAATCGGTCAAGTATTTTGTAATTAAGATATGTCAATCCTGACATAGCGGCTATCCCTAAGATTGCTCCTAAGATTTGTTTTTTCATATAATAAAAGCTGTCGTCATACCTAACATGTCCTGTATAGCTGCTTGCAGAATATACCATTAAGATTCCAAATAATGTAATAATTATAGTAAAAATCATCAATACTTTATCTGTTTTACCTAAAGCCCGTTCTTTTATCAATTGCTTTATAGAAGGCTTTGTGTAATCAAGCTTAGATTTATCTTTTTTATCTAAAAACTTAATTGATTTCATAGAATTAATATATTCTTTGAATACATGATTGAGAATATAAAAAACTTTTTTGCAACTTGCTTGTTATTCACAATTTAACAGAAGTTTACATAAAGCCATTTGATTCTTTGCATAATATATATGAATAATTACTTTAAAATAAAGGTTTTTATAGACATACCGCATTTTTATGTGATATAATCTAGTTTGGTTTAAGAAATAATTAGGATGGTCTTATAATGCCAACAAAATTTCCAGGCGGAGTACATCCGCATACAAATAAGATTACGCAGCGGGATTATATATCAGAATTAACCCCTCCTGCAAAGGTTTTTGTTCCTGTTTTACAACATGTAGGAAAACCGGCAATAGTAAAAGTTCAAATAGGCGATTATGTAAAAATAGGTACTCTTCTAGCAAGTGCTGATGGAATTTTAAGTTCCAACATATTCTCGCCTGTAAGCGGCAAGGTTATGGCAATAGAAAACAGAATTATACATGAATGTGATGCTTTACATATTGTCATAGATAATGATTTTTCTGACAGTGCAGAATATTTACCCCGTCTAAGCAATCCGTCAAAAGAACAGATTTTGGAAAGAATTGCTGAGGCTGGAATAGTGGGTATGGGCGGAGCGGGATTTCCTACTGCCGCTAAGTTAAATCCACCCAAAGAAGATAAGATTGATACTTTGATTATTAATGGTGCAGAATGCGAGCCTTATATAACTTCTGATCACCGCATTATGCTTGAGTATCCTGAACAGATACTTAAGGGTGCAAAATATATTGCAACAGCTCTTGGAGTGGATAACATTATTATCGGCATAGAAAACAACAAGCAGGATGCAATAGATACTCTTACCAAAACAATAACTGCCAATAAAATTATAGGCATCAAAGTTGTGAGCTTGAAGACAAGATATCCTCAGGGGGCTGAAAAACAGCTTATTTACTCATTGACCAAAAGAACAGTTCCTGCCTGTGAATTGCCTTCTAAAATAGGCGTTATAGTCAATAATGTTCACACTGCTTTATCAGTTTATTTTGCTGTCTGGGACGGACAGCCTTTATATAGGCGTGTTGTTACGGTTTCGGGCGGTGCAGTAAAAAATAAAGGCAGCTATTGGATTAGGACAGGAACAACATATAAAGATGTATTAAGTGTTTGCAAGACTGTAGATTCTTTTGAAAACACTAAGGTAACACAGGACAAGCTTAGAGAAAAGCAACAAGAATTATCAAAACTTCAAAAACATGAAAAAGCAGAACGCAGAGAAATTAATGCTTCAATAAAGGCGTTAAAAAAAGAACTTGAAACAGTCAAGTCTTCAAAATATATCATGGTTGTAAACGGCGGACCCATGATGGGAACATGCACCCAAAATGAAGAAGAGGTTATTTCAAAAACTTCTTCTGCTTTATTATTTTTAACAGAAAAAGAGGTTAACACAGTTTCACCCAGCCAATGCATTAATTGCGGAAAATGCGCAATGGTATGTCCTATGAAACTTATGCCAATGTTTATTGATGCTGCTACTATTGCAGGCGATTGGGCAGAAGCCAAAAAATATGGCTCTATTGATTGTATTTTGTGCGGATGTTGCAGCTATATATGTCCTGCTAAGAGAGATTTGGTATCGTCTATGAAAAGATCCAAAAAAATGATACTAAAGAGGGGTATATAATAATGGAAAAACTTTTTGTAAGAACTTCCCCTTATATATCATCCAAATTCAGCACCAGAAGAATAATGCTGGATGTGATTATAGCACTTGTTCCATGCATTGTAGCAGGCGTGCTGTTTTTTGGATGGGGAACTTTAATTTTGGTAGGCGTTTGTTCTGCAACTGCTTTTATATCAGAATTATTATTTACATTAATAAAAAACAACAAATGGAATTGGGAGTCCATAAAAAATTCATCAGCTACTGATTTGTCTTGTATTGTAACAGGTGTTTTATTAGCTCTTAACATTCCTGCTTCCATGATGTGGAAAGGTGATGACCCTGCAATATTGAATTTTGCTAATATTTGGATGCCGATTTTGGGGACAATATTTGCTATTGTCATCGTCAAGATGGTTTTTGGAGGTATTGGAAAAAACTTTGCCAATCCGGCACTTACTGCCCGTATATTTATGGTAATTGCTTTCGGTGCTTTAATGGGAACAGCTGCAACCAATAATATTATTGGTATGGATGCTGTAAGCTCTGCTACATGGCTCTCTTCAGGAAGAGAAACTACTTTTGTTTCTTCACAGTGGTTTAATATGCTTATAGGAAACAAGGGAGCGGCAGCTTTTGGCGAGACAAGCGTTATTGCCATTTTATTAGGATTTGTATATCTTACTATAAGAAAGGTCATTGACCCCAAATTACCGCTTATGATTATAGGCGGTGTCGCCGTGTTAGCGTTTTTATTTGATGCGTTACCCAAGGGCGGAAATATTTCTGATATGATGCTGATTGTTGCAGGTCATGTCTTGAGCGGCGGATTAATGCTTGGTGCTGTATTTATGGCAACAGACTATTCTTCAAGCCCCAATACTTTTGTAGGAAGTGTAATATATGCTTTGGGTATTGCACTTTTGATTATGGTCATAAGAGTATTTGGAACTTATCCCGAGGGCGTATCCTTTGCCATAGTAATAATGAATATAATTGTGCCTTTAATTGACAAATATGTATATCCTCGTGCTTTTGGCAGAAAAAGAGCAGTAAGAGGTGAAAAATGAAAAAGATTATAAAATCCGTAGCAGTATTGACAGTTATTTCGGTTGTTTGCACAGCTCTTTTGGTCGTTGCCAATTATTTTTGGAAAGTAGAAGACCTCAGGGTGTTTCAGCAGAATTGCTGAAAACCTTTAGAGAATTAGCTAATGACGAAACCGCTGAATTTGTAGAACTTGAAATGAGCGGTATAGAAATGAATAAAGATATCAAAAATGTGTATAAGGCGACTGCAGGCAAAAATGCTAACATATTGATTGTAAGAGCGAACGGTACTGCAGGCAATTTTGGTAATGTTATAATGCTGACGGCGATTAATACTTCTAATGATACCGTCATTGCTTCCAAACTCTTAGAAAATAACACAACTCGTGATGCTGATATTAGTTTTGATAAAGCAAAAGGGTTAGATAATCAAACATTGCAAAACACTCAATTTGATGTTGTTACAGGTGCTACATACACAAGCAATGCAATGTCATATGCTGTAAAACTTTCAATGGAAGAATATATAGCCAATAAAGATGCAATTTTAAAGGCACGTGTTAGATCTTATGAGTTGTTAACTATCACAATAACAACAGAAATTGCACCTGAAGACATGGAAGTTAATACTAGTGTTACTATTTTGATTGAAGTTGTATCAACTAATACAAAAAAAGCTAATTTAAAGAATTTTGCTCTGTCTAAAGATGATGTTATAGTCAAACGAAACGGAAATAAAATTTCAATTTCAGATATCAAAAAAATGACAAGCTCAAATGAAGAAAAAGCTGTGTTTTCTCTAACCTTGAGCCGTGTAAGAGCAGGCAAGTACGATATAGACGTTAATGTTGCAATCAAAAAGAATAAAGCAATAGGTATGTTGAGTTTTGAAATAACTGATATTCCGCTTGAATTAGAAGTAATAAGCCGTATGTTTGAAGGCACAACAGAAGTTACGCTTATGGATACCAATGAAGCTACAGGCGTAAAAGTGTATAAGAACAATCTAAATAACTATATCTTTGCTTATGAAGGTCTGGACTATGATTACGGCGAGTCTAATATCTATATAGCATTTGATGGAAGTGGTAATATATTTATTATAGACGGTGAAGTTACCAATTCGGTATCGTTCAATTTAACATCTTATCTAAATAACTTCAAAGGCAAAAATGCATCCGCTTTTGTTGGATATACAGGTACAGGTAATATAGACGGAATTGATGTAGTATCAAATGCAACCCTTTCTAGTAATGCCATTAATGAGACTGTATCTAGAATTTGTGATTTTTATGAGAGCATTGGTAATATAAATGATTATCTGTCAGGATTAGGAGCAATATTATGAAAGCAAAAAATATTATTTTAGACGGTATAGTTACTAATAACGCAATATTTGTTATGGTGCTTGGAATGTGTCCTGTTTTGGGTATAACAGACACATTATCCAATGCTTTTTGGCTAGGCATCTCGACTTGTGCCGTTTTGATATTAAGCAATTTGCTTATATCCTTAGTGGGAAGAATAATTCCTAACAAGGTAAGAATTCCTTGTTATATTATTATCATTGCTACTTTGAGTACAGTAATTGATTTGGCATTAAGAAAATATTTGCCAGGCATATACAGCGAAATCGGACGGTTTATTCAGATCATTGTTGTTAATTGTATTATCTTAGCTAGAGCTGAAGCGTTTGCAGCAGACAATAAACCCCTCGCTTCAATCTTAGACGGATTTAGTGTAGGTATTGGGTATTTCTTAGGCTTGTGTCTTTTAGGTGTTATAAGAGAATTTCTAAGCGTTGGTAAGCTTTGGGGTATTACATTAATACCTAATTATGTAGGTATAGAAATATTTAGCAAGCCCGCAGGTGGGTTTTTAACGCTTGCTATTTTAATGGCAGTATTCAATTTTGTAAGGTCTAAAATCCAAAGAAAGCAAAAAATCAAGCAGGCTATGCTCAAAAAAAGTATGCAATCAGTTCAATCGGCTGGAGGTAAAGCATAATGAATATCTTTGTAATGATTATTTCAACTCTTATAACAGCCGTGTTTACAGAAAACGTGGTGTTTCATTATACCTATGGTATCTGTCCATTTTTGGGAGTGAGTAAAAAAACAAATACAGCATTAGGTATGGGCTTGACTGTAACTTTGGTTATAGCTGCATCATCTATACTTTCATATCTAGTATATACTTACCTTTTGGTGCCGTTTGAGTTGGAATATTTGAGAATATTATTATTTATTCTTATAATTGCAGCCTTTGTTCAGATGATGGAAATGCTGTTGAAAAAATTTATTCCAGCACTTTATAAGGGCTTGGGAATTTATTTGCCTCTTGTTACCACCAATTGTGCAGTTTTGGGAACAGCCAATGTGGTAATTAATAACGCTATGCCCTTTTTGGATTTGACTTTTTATTCTATATTCATAGGTGTGGGATTCTTAATGGCGTTAATACTAATGTCAGGAATAAGAGAGCGCCTTGAAAAAGCCGATATACCTAAAAGCTTTAAAGGTTTTCCAATTGCGCTTATAATAGGCTGTATAATGGCTATAGCTTTTTCAGGACTTGCAGGATTAAACTTTTTTGGATAAAATTAATATAACCTAAAAGCTTATTTAAAGCTTTTAGGTTATATATAAATAGTAGTAAGTAAAGGAAATATATATATGGAAATTTTTATGACTTTTATTTTGCCCGTGCTTATTGTTCTGGCTATTTCAGCTCTGCTGGGATTTATTTTAGCTTTTTTTGGCGAAAAGCTTGAAGTTAAAAAAGATGAGAGGGTAGCAAGTGTTTTTGCCAATCTTGCAGGTGTTAATTGCGGTGCCTGTGGTTTTGCAGGATGTGAAGCTTTTGCAGAAGCGCTTGTAAAAGGCGAAGTAAAATTAGACAAATGCAGACCGACATCTTCGGATAAAAAATCTAAAATATTGGAAATTTTAAAAGAAAATAATAACACATAAAATAATTTAATTATTGTAACTTTTTGTATATATCTTAAAAAAGCCCTTTGTTTTGGACTGTTTTTTTGCTTGAAAATAATCTTTACCTTTGTATTTAAAACTATTTTTTTTCAAAAAAGTTCATTTAAACAAATAATAATTCTAAAATTTGTATAAATTAGGTCTTTTCAAGGGTAAAAGGCTGTGTTATAATACTAAAAGGTAAATAATTATAATTAATGCTAACATAAAGAAAGAGGATTAAAAATTGGAAAAAATAGCTATAATTGACTTGGGATCCAATTCAGTCAGAATGGTACTGGCAAATATATTGGAAGGCGGATATTTTGTTGTATTTGACGATATAAAAGAGACTGTAAGATTAGGACAAGATATGGAAAAAGACGGGTTTTTAAAATCATCAAAGATAGCCCAGGCGATAAAAACCCTAAAAATGTTTAGAAAACTTTGTGATGCTTATCAGGTAGATAAAATAATAGCAATAGCAACCAACGCAGTAAGACGTGCCAAAAACCAAAAGAGCTTTTTGGATGAAGTCTATGCAATGTGCGGTTTTAAAATAAATGTTTTAACGCAGGAAGAAGAAGCTAAGTTTATTTATCAGGGTGTAATTAACTCTTTGGATATTCCTAAAGGGCTTATAATTGATATTTCAGGAAGCTCAACTCAGCTTATACATTATAACAGACGCAATATTCTCAACACTGTTAATATTCCTTTCGGATCTATTACATTGACTGATTTGTTTAATGATGAAACGCTTTCTCCTGAAAAACAGGCAGAGAAAGTCGAAGTTTTTATAACTGAACAGCTTGCACGTATAGATTGGCTTAAGCAATTAGACCCAGATGTTCAGCTTATCGGTGTAGGCGGATCTTTTAGAAATCTTGGTAAAATCAGCAGGATGTTAAGACGGTATTCTTTGGATATTTCTCATAATTATGTATTACCCAAAGAGCATTTTGTT
>CALAYY010000108.1 GCA_937895465.1 uncultured Clostridia bacterium
GCATTGAGAAAAACCCCCAGCTATGCTGGGGGCTGAGTTTTTATATCTATGAGATTACGGCTTATGAAAACAAAGCCTTCTTTATCAAAAGAAGGTGGCTTTCGCTTTAGCGGAAGACGGATGATTTATTCTACAGAGCAGTTTAAAGAAAACTAGGATAGACCTATCAAGTTAAAAGAACATCATATAATAAATGACTTTTTGCGGGCGTTTTTTGACTCAGCTTAAAGTCCGACCAAATCGCCATAAGGCAATTTGCGTTTGATCGGCTAATAAAAAAAATTGCTTATACTTTAAAAGCATAAGCAATTTTATATATTTCAAAAAACTTTTTTACTTTTCTTCGTTCCAGCTATACATTTTTCTAAGTTCTTTACCCACTTCTTCTAATTGCTGTTCGCTTTCTAATTTTCTGCAAGCATTAAAGTGTGCTCTGCCGTTATTGTTCTCGGCTATCCACTTAGAAGCAAAAGTTCCGTCCTGAATTTCACTCAAAATTTTCTTCATCTCTTTTTTGGTTTCGTCAGTTACAATTCTTTTGCCTGTTTCATAATCGCCAAATTCAGCTGTATCAGAAATAGAATAACGCATCATAGAAAATCCGCCCTTATAGATAAGGTCAACTATAAGCTTCATTTCATGTACGCATTCAAAATATGCGTTTTCAGGTGCATAGCCTGCTTCAACCAAAGTTTCAAAGCCTGCTTTCATAAGTGCAGTTACACCGCCGCACAAAACAGCCTGTTCACCGAATAAGTCTGTTTCGGTTTCTGCTCTAAAGGTTGTTTCCAACACTCCGGCACGTGAGCCGCCTATACCTGCAGCATAAGCCAACGCAACATCCAGAGCCTTACCTGTAGCATCCTGGTGAATAGCCACAAGGCAGGGAACGCCTTTTCCTTCAACAAACTCGCTTCTAACGGTGTGTCCAGGACCTTTGGGTGCAATCATAAAGACATCCACATCGGCAGGAGGGGTAATCTGATTAAAATGTATATTAAAACCATGTGCAAAAGCAAGAGCCTTACCTGAACTAAGATTAGGCAGAATGCTTTGCTTGTATAACTTTGCCTGCAATTCGTCATTGACAAGTATCATAATTATATCGGCTGCGGCTGCGGCTTTGTCGGCTGTCATAACCTTAAGCCCCGCTTGTTCTGCCTTTTTCCATGACTTTGAGCCTTCATAAAGACCTACTATTACCTTAACACCGCTTTCGTGCAAATTAAGTGCATGAGCATGTCCTTGTGAACCGTATCCGATTACGGCAACCGTTTTGTTTTTCAAAACATTTATATCGCAATCTGACTGATAATAAATTTTGGACATAAAACACAACTCCTTAAAAGTTTTTATAATTATTATTTTTTATTATTATATATTCATTTTGGGCAATAGTCAAACCATAAACCGCTCTAAAGTGTTCAAGTAAAAAATTTTTTGGGTTCAAAATTAATTAAACTTTTTGATAGGCTTTTTTGGTGAAAAGTTCTTTACGGATTTGCGAGACTGTTTCTTGAGAGGATTTGTTGTTGTCAATAAAAAAATCAATATTATAGCCGTTCAAAGCAGAAAGACGGCATGTTTTTTCGGGACAGTAAAAAGCAGTAAGAGAATCTTTTTGGCTGTTGTACCGTGCAACTCCTTCCCCTGAAATCAATGAAACAATATCCTTATAGGAAAAGACGGCGGAAAGATGGTTTTTTATAGGTAAGATTAGAGAGTATGTAAGCCGATAAACAAAAATTTCAAAATCTGCCAGTAAAAAACATGTGACCTGATGATTGGAAGATAATATTTTTTTATTTTTGGTGATTTTAATTTTTAAATCCGCATCATCAAATTTTCGGGGATACGGCGCAGATAATATCTTAAATGCTTCTGGGGGGATATTAGGATTGTCAATTCCCCATCTTTCTAATGCCCATTCCTTGCAATGCGAAACAGTCTCATTAATCAAAGAATCATATTTGGACTCAAAAGGAGACGAAAAAAAAGCCTCTTTAAATTGGTTTTTCATTATTAGTTTTTCCGTTATTTTTTCTTTAGTAAAAATCTTTCAATATTTATTATATCATTACAAGCTATATATTTCAATGCAAAAATAATAACGCATTAAAAATCAGTAAAAAAACTATAAAAACAAAAGATTGAAGATTATACCAAAAATTACAAAATTTTCATAATTATTTTCAGGCAATAAAAAAAGGGCATATCAAACACTTGACAACCCTTGCCTTAGAGTGATATTATAACAAAATGTATTATTATCCCATTTTACGCCTTGCGACCAATTTTAGTGCCAAAAGACGATTTTTTATAAGCAGGTATTAACATGCAAGATGACCAAAATACAACTTCCAACGTTAAAAGATTATTCACATTATATTATAAATATCTTAAAATATCAATAGTTTTTCAAAAAAATTTTTATCTACATATAAAGGAGATAGTTAATGTCTGAACAAGTGAAAATTCCCGTAAAAAAAGTTAAATTTGGAAACAGGGAAAGGTATAGCTTTTCTAAAATAAAAGATGTCCTTGATATTCCATATTTGATTGAAGTTCAGAAAACATCATATCAGCACTTTTTAGATCAGGGTATACGAGAAGTTTTGGCTGACTATTCTCCCATAACAGATTTTTCCGGAAAGATTGAATTACACTTTTTGGACTATGCTTTGGATGGTGATCCCAAGTACTCTGAGAAAGAATGTAAAGATAGAGATGCTACCTTTGCTTCTCCGCTCAAAGTAAGAGTTCGCCTCATCAACAAAGAGACCGAAGAGATAATTGATCAGGAAGTATTTATGGGAGATTTCCCGCTGATGACTCCTGCAGGCTCGTTTATTATTAACGGAGCTGAAAGAGTAGTTGTAAGCCAATTAGTAAGAAGCCCAGGTGTTTATTGTAACCGTTCTAAGGACAAGACCGGTGAAGATATTTATAACACCACCATTATCCCGACAAGAGGTGCATGGCTTGAGTTTGAAGAAGACGCAAACGGCGTATTGTGGGTGCACGTTGACCGTACAAGAAAGGTACCCCTAACCGTATTGTTAAAATCCTTGAGCATTACCGAAACACAGCTTCAAGAATTGTATGAAAAAATGGGAGCGAAAGACTTCTTTAGAGGGGTCAACGATGTAGAAGCCTTAGAAAAGCTGTTTTTAAAGAGCGGTAATAGATATTTCTTTAACGGCATAGGCACATCCGAACAGATGATGGAAGTATTCCACAACGAGCCTATAATAAAAAACACATGTGACAAGGATTCGTCCAAAAAGGATACATCCGTTACCACATCTGACGAGGCATTGCTTGAGCTTAACAAAAAGCTCCGTCAAGGTGACAACGTTATAGCAGAAAGTGTCAGGATATATCTATTTAACTTATTGTATGACACCAAACGTTATGACTTATCCCGTGTAGGCAGATATAAATTTAACAAAAAGCTGTCGCTTGCTCAAAGAATACAGGGCAGAATTGCAGCCCAGGATATCAAAACAGCTGACGGCAAGGTTTTGGCAGTTCAGGGTGAAGAAATCATTCTCGAAACAGCCAGAGAAATTCAAAATGCAGGTATCAATGAAGTAAGCATAATAGTTGAAGACAACAAGGTGTTTACCGTAATGGGAAATAACTTTATTGATTTGGAAAGCTATATTCAATGCGATCCCAAGGAATTGGGCGTATTGGAAAAAGTGCATTATCCCACTTTGGTAACTTTGACCAAAGGGCTAAAGACCAAAAAAGAAAAACTAGATGCAATACAGGCTAATGTTGACAGATTAAGTCCCAAGCATATTTTGCTGGACGATATAATTTCATCTGTTAATTATACTATCGGATTACACCACGATATAGGAACTGTGGATAATATCGACCACTTAGGCAACCGCCGTGTAAGGTCTGTAGGCGAATTATTGCAAAACCAATTCCGTATAGGTATTGCAAGGCTAGAAAGAGTTATCCGTGAAAGAATGCAGATTCAGGATAATAAGGAATTAACCCCTCAATCCTTGATTAATATCAGACCGGTAAGCAGTGCAATAAAAGAATTCTTTGGGTCTTCTCAGCTTTCGCAGTTTATGGATCAATCCAATCCTATAGCAGAGCTTACCCATAAGAGAAAGTTATCTGCATTAGGACCGGGCGGACTTAACAGAGAAAGAGCAAGTTTTGACGTGCGTGACGTTCACTACTCGCATTATGGACGCTTATGTCCTATAGAAACCCCAGAAGGTCAAAATATCGGACTTATCAGCTCGCTTTCAACTTATGCAAGAATTAATGAATACGGCTTTATAGAAACGCCGTATAGAAAGGTTGACCAAATCAAGAAAAAGGTAACAGATGAAGTATATTATCTTGCAGCGGATGACGAAGATAATTATATTGTGGCACAGGCTAACGAACCTTTGGATGAAAATCAATGGTTTGCACGCTCCCGTGTTATGTCTAGGTACCTAGATGAAATAGCAGAAATTGACCGCAATAAGATACAGTTTATGGACGTTTCCCCCAGACAGCTTGTTTCAGTGGCAACCTCCCTTATTCCGTTTTTGGAAAACGATGATACCAACCGTGCTTTGATGGGCTCAAACATGCAAAGACAAGCAGTTCCGCTTTTGAAAACAGAAGCACCTATTATAGGTACAGGTATGGAGCATAAGGTTGCTTACGACAGCGGTGTTATGGTTTTATCTAAGCGTGAAGGTATAGTTGATTATGTATCAGCTGACGAGATAGTCGTAAAAACCCCGACAGGCGAAAAAGACAGATATGTAATGCAAAAATTCCAAAGATCCAATCAAGGCACTTGTATCAATCAAAAGCCTTTGGTTCATAAAGGCGATAAGGTTTTAAATGGCAGTGTACTGGCGGACGGACCTTCTACTGATAATACAGAATTAGCTTTGGGAAAAAACATCAGAGTTGCATTTATGTCTTGGGGCGGATACAACTATGAGGACGCTATCCTTATTAGTAAAGAGCTTGTTCAGGACGATGTGTTTACCTCTATTCATATTGAAGAATATGAAATGGAAGCAAGAGACACCAAACTAGGCCCTGAAGAAATTACCCGTGATATCCCCAATGTAGGCGAAGATGTATTAAAGGATTTGGACGAAGAAGGTATTATTCGTATCGGAGCGGAAGTAAGAGCAGGAGATATCTTAGTAGGTAAGGTTACACCCAAGGGTGAAACAGACCCCACTCCCGAAGAAAGACTGCTTAGAGCAATCTTTGGAGAGAAAGCAAGAGATGTCAGAGATACTTCTTTGAGAGTGCCTCACGGCGAGGGCGGTATTGTTGTAGATGTCAAAATATTTACCCGTGCCAATAAAGACGAGCTTAATCCTGGTGTTCACAAGCTGGTAAGAGTATATATAGCCCAAAAGAGAAAGATTTCTGTGGGCGACAAGATGGCAGGCCGTCACGGAAACAAGGGCGTAATTTCCAGAATATTGCCCAAAGAAGATATGCCTTTTATGGCAGACGGTACGCCTATTCAGATAGTTCTCAATCCTCTGGGTGTTCCTAGCCGTATGAATATCGGACAGGTGTTAGAAGTGCATTTGGGACTTGTTGCAAAATATCTGGGCTGGCATATTGCCACACCTGTATTTGACGGAGCGACCGAACAGGATATTAAGTCCATGTTACAAGAAAATAACATCGTTGCCCCCAACGGAAAAGTTGACGGCAAGATAGAATTGTTTGACGGCAGAACGGGCGAACCTTTTGAAAACAGAGTTACAGTAGGCTATATGTATATGCTAAAACTTGTTCACTTGGTTGACGATAAGATTCATGCTAGAAGCACAGGTCCTTATTCATTGGTAACACAGCAGCCTTTGGGCGGTAAAGCACAGTTCGGCGGACAGAGATTTGGAGAAATGGAAGTCTGGGCATTGTATGCTTATGGTGCTGCCAATATCCTGCAAGAGATTATGACAATTAAGTCTGACGATGTTGTAGGCCGTGTAAAAGCATATGAAGCCATTGTAAAAGGCAATCCCATACCTCAGCCTGGTGTGCCTGAGTCTTTCAAGGTTTTGATAAAAGAATTGCAGTCCTTAGCGCTTGATGTCAAGGTGTTAAGTGAAGACAAGGAAGAAATCGGCATAAGGGAAATCATAGAAGACGACAGAGATATGGTTGATATGAATTTTGACCATATGAGAAACTATGAAGACATGAGCCTTAACCTTGAAGAAGGCGATTTGGGACTTTCTTTGGATGAACTTGCTGAAGAAGAAGAAAATGTCATGGAAGAAACAGATGCAAGTATCTTGTTTGAAGAAGATGACGATTTTGACTTCTTAAATAATGCAGCCGATATGCCCAAAGAAGACGATGTAAAATATATAGATGAAGACATTGACAATATGGTAGATGAAGATGAGAAAATCGATATTTTAGTAGACGGCGAGAAAGAAGGTGAAGAATAATGTTCGAATTAAATAACTTTGATTCAATGCAAATAAGTATAGCAGGCCCCGAAAAAATCAGGGGCTGGTCTTACGGCGAAGTAACAAAACCCGAAACAATTAACTATCGTACTCAAAAACCCGAAAGAGACGGTTTGTTTTGCGAAAAGATATTTGGACCTACCAAGGATTGGGAATGTCATTGCGGAAAATATAAACGTATAAAGTATAAGGGCGTTATTTGCGATAAGTGCGGTGTAGAGGTAACCAAAGCCAAGGTAAGACGTGAAAGAATGGGGCATATTGAACTTGCTGCTCCTGTTTCGCACATTTGGTATTTTAGAGGTGTGCCTTCAAGAATGGGCTTGTTACTGGATATGTCGCCCAAGGCACTAGAACAGGTTTTGTATTTTGTTAGCTATGTAGTAATTGACCCAGGCGAAACCAATCTTGTTTACAAACAGATACTATCAGATAAAGAAAAGAATGACGCTTATGAATTGTTTGGACCCAAGTCTTTTAAGGTAGGAATGGGAGCTGAAGCCATAAAAGAGCTTTTGGCAAAAGTTGATTTGCAAAAAGAGTTGGCAGAAATAAAGGATATAATCCAAAACTCTCCTGGTCAAAAAAAGATAAGGGCAATAAGGCGCTTAGAAATAGTCAATGCCTTTATTAAGAGTGCAAGCAATCCCACTTGGATGATAATGGACGTATTGCCTGTTATTCCTCCCGAAATAAGACCTATGGTACAGTTAGACGGCGGAAGGTTTGCTACAAGCGACCTAAACGATTTGTATCGCCGTGTTATTAACCGTAACAACCGCTTGAAAAAGCTAAAAGAGCTTGGCGCTCCTGATATCATTGTACGTAACGAAAAGAGGATGCTGCAAGAAGCAGTTGATGCGCTTATAGATAACGGCAGACGAGGAAAAGCAGTAACTGGCCCTGGAAACCGTGATTTGAAATCACTCAGCAGCATGCTAAGAGGTAAACAAGGCCGTTTCAGACAGAACCTACTTGGAAAGCGTGTTGACTATAGCGGCCGTTCGGTTATAGTAGTAGGACCTGAACTCAAGCTTTATCAATGCGGCTTGCCTAAGGAAATGGCGTTAGAATTATTCAAGCCGTTTGTTATGAAAAAGCTTGTTGACAAACATGCCAACTATAATATAAAAACAGCCAAGCGTACAGTTGAACGTGCTAGAAGCGAAGTCTGGGATGTGTTGGAAGAAGTTATAAAAGATCATCCTGTACTTCTCAACCGTGCGCCTACTCTGCATAGACTAGGTATTCAGGCTTTTGAACCGGTATTGGTTGAAGGCAGAGCAATCAAACTTCATCCTTTGGTATGTTCGGCATTTAACGCTGACTTTGACGGTGACCAGATGGCTGTTCACGTACCGCTGTCTTTAGAAGCTCAGTCTGAAGCAAGATTTTTGATGCTTTCTACTAACAATATTTTGAAGCTTTCAGACGGCAAGCCTGTTGTTTCTCCTACACAGGATATGGTTATAGGCTGTTATTATCTAACCATAGAAAAGCAAGGTGCAAAGGGCGAAGGCAGATATTTCATGGATACTGAAGAAGCTATTATGGCTTATGAAACTAAGCAAATAGAGCTTCAGGCAAAAATCCATGTAAGAATATTTAAGGATATCGACGGCAAGAAAATTTCAAGATTAATCACTACAACAGTAGGACGTATTATATTTAACAATGCTATTCCTCAGGATTTGGGCTTTGTAACCAGAGACAGCATAGACAGCTTGTTTGAATATGAAATAAATTTCCTTGTAACCAAAAAGGGCTTGCAGGATATAGTTTACCGCACATTCAAACAAAAAGGTGCATCCACAACATCCGAAGTTTTGGATAAGATAAAGGATTTGGGCTTTAAGTATTCGACTATTGGTGCGGTGACAGCAAGCGTATTTGATATGCATATTCCCGAAAAGAAAAAGGAATATATTGGTCAGGCTGAAGAGGCGGTTATCAAAAAAGAAAAAGAATTTGACCGCGGTATGATAACCAGCGAAGAAAAGTCCAAGCATATTATTGATATATGGAACAATACGACTGACAAGGTCACAGAAGACCTTATGAAAGGACTTGATGAATTTAACCCTATATATATGATGGCTAACTCAGGCGCAAGAGGTAATAAAAACCAAATAAGACAGCTATGCGGTATGCGTGGACTTATGACCAACCCTAACGGCAAGATTATAGAAACACCCGTTAGAAGCAGTTTCCGAGAAGGGCTTACTGTTTTGGAATACTTTATATCCTCTCACGGCGGAAGAAAAGGTTTGGCTGATACTGCTCTTAAGACGGCAGACTCAGGATACCTTACCCGCAGACTTGTCGATGTATCACAGGATGTTATTGTTCGTGAAGATGACTGCTTTGCAGCTTTGGGCGAAAAGTCTAAGGGTATGATTTTAAGAGAAATTGAAGGCATAGAAAAGCTAAAAGACCGTATTATAGGCAGATTTACTGTTGAAGCAATTATTGACCCCAAGACCAAAAAGGCAATAGTTGGCGCTGATGAGATTATCAGTGAAGAAACGGCAGAGACAATAGTCTCAGCAGGTATCAAAGAAGTTAATGTCCGTACAGTTTTGACTTGCCGTTCAAAAATCGGTGTTTGTGCTAAATGTTACGGCAAGGATATGGCAGGCAGCGAAAAGGTCAAGATAGGCGAAGCAGTAGGTATTATTGCCGCTCAGAGTATCGGCGAACCCGGAACTCAGCTTACCATGAGAACATTCCATACAGGCGGTGTTGCAAGTGCGGACGATATAACACAAGGTCTTCCCCGTGTTGAGGAATTGTTTGAAGCAAGAAAGCCCAAAGGTATGGCTATTGTTTCTGAGCTTGGCGGAAAAGTTAAGATACTAAGAAAAGAGAACAAAACCGAAGTGTTAGTAAAGGCTCTGGACGGAGAAGAAAAAGCTTATACTATTCCTTATGATGCCAAACTTAAGCAGTCTTTAATAGACCATGAAGCTAAAGGCGAGCCGATTTTACCGGGCGACGTGTTGACAGAAGGCTCTATCAATCCTCATGACTTATTGAAGACCAAGGGACTCAAAGGCGTTCAAGAATATCTTTTGAATGAAGTCCAGTCTGTTTATAGATTGCAAGGCGTTGAAATTAATGATAAGCACGTCGAAATAATTGTAAGACAGATGCTAAGAAAAGTAAGAGTAGAAACTGCAGGAAGCACAGAGCTTATGCCTGGCGAACTTGTAGATATGTTTACCTTTGAAGAAGCCAATAAAAAGGCTTTGATAGAAGGCGGCGAGCCTGCAAGCGCTAAGCGTACACTTCTTGGTGTGACCAAAGCGGCACTTGCTACAGAATCATTCTTATCAGCAGCATCCTTCCAAGAAACAGCAAGAGTGCTTACCGATGCGGCCATTAAGAAAAAGGTTGATCCGCTTATCGGCTTGAAGGAAAATGTCATTATCGGCAAACTCATCCCTGCTGGTACTGGTATGAAGATTTATAGAAATGTACTGCCCGAAGAGGTAGCACCAAAAACAGATACACAGATATAAATATTATTAATAATAAAAAATGAGCCTTTTAACAAGGCTCATTTTTTTGTATAAGAAAACCCCACGTTAGACGTGGGGTTCAAAAAAGCTTATAGC
>CALAYY010000109.1 GCA_937895465.1 uncultured Clostridia bacterium
ATGACTTCAGTCTCATCCTTGTTCTTCAAACGCGGCAAAAGATTCTTGACGCATTCTGGTATTTCTCCGCCTTGAGTTCTTTTGACCTCTTTGTGATAACTTTGAGTTGAATCAAGCAATAACAGCGTATGCCCTGTAGGTGCCGTATCTATAACAACAACTTCGTTATTTGCTCTTTCAACTATCTTGGCAAAAGCACGGAACACCGCAATTTCTTGAGTGCAGGGCGAGCGCAAATCTTCTTCAATGTAAGCAAGGTCATTTTCACTCATTGTCTGCCGTGCTTTATCCAGTACCTCCTTTTGATATTTTTTTAGCTCGTATTCCTCGTCAATAAAGCTTGTGGATATCTTGTCGCTACTGGAAATAACGTTATCCAAGTGATGAGCGGGATCCGTCGTGGTAAGGTGAACCTTTTTCCCCCGTTCTGATAGCCCTATTGCAATTGCTGCGGCGATAGTGGTTTTTCCCACTCCGCCCTTGCCCATAGTAAAAATAACCTTTTTATTGCTGTTATACAAATCATCAATTATCGATTTCAAGCCCTTAAGGTTGCTGTCAAATAGTACATTATCTGACTGTTTAATATCGTCACTATTTAAAAATTTTCTTATATTCTCTAATCCAAGAATATTATATGCCCTAAGCGGAATATAAAAAGTTTTAATATCCTTTAGTCTGTCCGAAATTTTGGATAATGCCTTTTGCTGTTTTGCTTTAAGCCCCATAGAAACTTTATCGTCAGAAGTTTCTAGCAAGCCGTTGATTATAAGAATTTGATTATTAACCCCTATCTCCGAAAGTTCTATTGATGCCCTTTCAGCCTCTTTAATTGGTGATTCTTCTGGTCTTGTCACCAATGCCAAAGTGGTTTTATTTTTGTCGCATAGTGCAGCAACGGCATTTTTATATATATCTTTTTTTTCTTCTAATCCCGACAGCTGACCCAGACATGATGCACCATGGGTGCTTTCGCTTATAAAATTGGTCCAAGCGGAAGGTAATTGAAGCATACGAAGTGTATGCCCAGTAGGAGCTGTGTCAAATACAATATGGTCATATTTGCTTTCAATCTCTTTGTCAGCAAGGAATTTTGTAAACTCATTAAACGCTGCAATTTCTACCGTACAAGAACCCGACAACTGCTCTTCCATGTTGCTGATTACCGCATCGGGCAGACTGCCCCTATAAGGTGCTATTACGCTTTCCCTATATTCAGCCGCTGCTTTTAAAGGGTCAATATTGATTACAATTAGGTTTTTTACGCCTGAAATCTCTTTGCCTTTGCCGTCAAGTTCTGTCTCAAAAACATCTTGCAAGTTGGAAGCAGGATCTGTGCTTATAAGCAAAACTTTTCGCCCATTATCAGCTAAACTTATAGCGGTAGCGCAAGCCGCAGATGTCTTGCCAACTCCGCCTTTGCCTGTAAAAAATAAGTATTTTGTTAAATTGATATTCTGCAGATTATATTCCTTCAATTAGCAACAACCTCCGCTCTTATTTTCATTGCCGTTACAACAGCCACTGCTTTTATTTTCGTTATCGCTGCAACAACCTCCGCTTTTTTGAGTGGCATTCAAAAAATCTGGTGAGATGTTTAGCAGCATGACAATTTCGCCGTTAGTGGGGTATCTGCCTGTAATCTCAATTTTTCCGTCTATCATCGTTATAGGCAACACTTTCGGTCCTTTTTCATTGAGTATTTTGTTTATTTCTTGGTTTTTTAAAAACTGTTGGGGTGCATTGCTTAAGTTATAACGCGTAACAGCAATTCCATTCTTTTTCAAATTATCAAGCACTGTTGATATTCTCATAAGTTCTGGATTAACACCTACTCCGCAAAGTCCGGTTTCACAACACATAGCCGGTTCAAAAATTGATATTGTTTTCATTTTAGTATTCTCCATATTTATTTGGCATGATGTATTCATAATTATTATGATTTGTCTTGTCTTTTGAAAATACTGTTTGCAGTATGGCATCCGCAAGCATTTCTTTTGGCAAAACTTCATAAATTTTTCCATTATATTCAAAAACACGACAGTCTATATCGCAGCCTACTATGTCACTGCAACAGCCGCAACGGTTTTCGTCAATGCTTAAGCAAATATCCTTACCGTTTACACGTATTGTGGGAGACGATTCAAACATATATTGTGCGGCAATTTCAGCTGTTGCCATTTCTGTTTTGTTTAGAACTATTTCATACCCTGCGAGCTTTAAAGCAGGCGTAAGGGTCTTTATCACTTCTTCCAAAACCTCGTCAGTACCTATACATCGATCGCATTTGTTTAAGTCTAAATATAAGTAGTCTATAATTACTTTGTTTTGACCGCTTGCTTTCATGACATCTCCTGCTGTACATCTTGTTTGTTTTTATTTGGGAACCAATGTTTTGTTTTGTTTACAAATTTTACAAGCATCAACATAACTGGCACCTCGGTAAGAACACCTACTACTGTAACAAGCACTACAGGGGATGTTGCTCCAAACAGCGTTATTGCAACAGCTACAGATAATTCAAAAAAGTCCGAAGCACCAATAAGTGCAGCAGGCGCAGCTATATTGTGTGGCTGTTTAAGCCATTTGCACATAAGATACGCAAACAGTGCCGTTATAACATTCTGTAAAATAAGCGGAACAGCGATAAGACCAACGTGAAGAGGACTGCCGAGTATTGCATCTCCTTGAAAAGTAAATATTAATATCAATGTCAATAGCAATCCGATTGTGGTTATTCCGTCAAATTTTGGCAAGAACTTATCTTGAAAAAAATCCTTGCCTTTTTTCTTTATTACAAGCCAACGCGTAAATATACCTGCAACCATTGGTACGGCAACAAACATTCCTATCGAAAAGAATAGCACATCCCAAGGCACGAAAACATTTGATAAGCCTAATAGAAGCGACACTATAGGAACAAACAAAAATATAATAAGCAAATCATTTATCGCAACCTGTACAAGTGTATGAGCAGGATCACCCATGGTTAAACTACTCCAGACAAAAACCATTGCAGTACAAGGCGCCGCTCCCAGCAACACCGCGCCTGTTACATAATCCTTAGCAAGTTCTGCCGAAATTAAGTTTTTAAATACCACATAGAAAAAAAATGTTGCGAGCCCAAACATAAGGAACGGCTTAATAAGCCAACTTGTTCCAGTTGAAACTAAAAGTCCCTGCGGGTTTTTTCTCACATTTAATATTGACTTGAAGTCTACTTTCATCATCATAGGATAAATCATTACCCATATCAAAATTGCGATAGGAATAGAAGTATGCGCATACTCGAATTTTTGTAAGAATTTAGGAATGCCTGGTAAAAACTTACCTATTAATATTCCTGCTGCCATACACAGCAATACCCATATAGTCAAATACTTTTCAAAAAAATTTATTCCTTTAGTCTTTTCCATTTTAACTCCATTTATTTATATGATTTGTCTATTTGTTAAAGTTAACAGCAATCCTTATCTATATCTGAGACAGTACTGTTAAGAAAATTATTGAGGGCTTTTAAGATTTTCTTATCAATAGAATAATTAACCCATTTGCCTGCTTTTTCGCCTATTATCAGACCGCTGTCACAAAGCATTTTCATATGATAACTTAAAGTAGGCTGTGTTATCTGAAATTTATCCAAAATATTGCATGCACACATTTTACCGTGTTTTAGCATATCAAATATTTTGATTCTAGTTTCGTCTCCCAAAGCCTTACAAATAAGCGCATAATCGGGATAATTCATTTTGTTACTCCTTATATAGATATTTGTCTATCTATTATAATATGCTTAATTATAGACATTTGTCAATACTTTTACATAAAAAACAGCTGCCCAAAAATTAGACAGCCGCTCTTTTGAAATCATTTTATTTATCTTATATTTTTATACATCGGTCCGTAAGTTGCACATGCTCTGAAGTCCTGCCCCTCAATATCAGAACCAAACAAATTCCAACAAGAAGGTCTAAAAATCTTATTCTCATCTACATTATGCATGCTTACAGGTATTCTTAACATTGAGCATAAGGCAATTATATCTGCGCCTATATGACCGTAAGAGATTGCGCCGTGATTAGCACCCCACGTATTCATCACATCATAAGCGGATTTGAATGCACCTTTGCCTGTAATCTTAGGCGCAAACCATGTGCAAGGCCAAGTATAGTCTGTTCTTTTCCAGATAATATCGGAAACATTGTCAGGTAAGACTATGGTAAAGCCTTCGGCAAGTTGCATAACAGGACCCAGCCCTTTTACAAGACTAAGGCGCATCATGGTAACAGGCATCTGGCTTTTTGTAATAAATCTTGAAGAATATCCGCCGCCTCTAAAATACCCTAAATCAGCCTGATTCCATGTAGCAGCATTTAGGCAAGTCTGTTGGTCTTTTTCTGTCATTTGCCAAAAGGGTTTTATTATGCCGTTGCCATTTTCGTCCTTAATTTCGCCGCAAGCATCTATACAAGCTGCTCCTGAATTGATGAGTTGAATAAATCCTCCTGCTTGTTTTGCATAGCCCTCAAGGTCATAACCTGTAGCTTTTTTTACAGCTTTTTCAGACCAAAAAGTCCTGACATCTGCAAAAATCTGCGCAGTACCTGTTAATAGTTTTCCAAACAGCATACATACTCCATTGAGAGTATCATTTTCTGTGGCTAAGATATATGGTTCTCTTGCACCTTCCCAATCAAAAGAAGAATTTAATAAGGACTCTGCAAAATCAGCATTGGGATAAAAATCCGTCCATTGCCTTTGACCCTGAAAGCCGCCTGCTATTGCGTTGTGACCTACAGCTTCTTCTTCTTTACCCTTAGGCAAATTTTTGTTGCCGTTAAACAGGTCTTTTACAATGACCATCATTTTGACAACAAACTCCCATTGTTCAGATTTTTTCTCAGGTGAATTTCTCAAAGCCTCAGGGTTTTTATCAAAGCCTACTTTACAGTATTTTTTGGTCCATGCTAATGCCCGCTCGTATTCTTTTTGGTCGTATATGCCTTCGGTCATTCTTCTGATGATTTCCACTTCATCAACTGATTCTACTCTCATGCCAAGATATTCTTCAAAAAACTCTGGACTTATAATAGAGCCTGCTATACCCATGCAGATAGAACCTATCTGCAAATACGACTTGCCACGCATGGTTGCAACCGCAATTGCACTGCGTGAAAACCTCAAAATCTTTTCTTGCACATCCTTGGGAATTTCTTTTTCATCTATTTTTTGGACATCATGCCCATAAATTCCAAAAGCTGGCAAACCCTTTTGAGCATGAGAAGCAAGCACTGAGGCAAGATACACCGCACCCGGTCTTTCTGTTCCGTTAAATCCCCATACTGCTTTTATAGTCATAGGGTCCATATCCATGGTTTCGCTACCATAACACCAACACGGCGTAACCGTAAGCGTAATATCAACACCTTGTTTTCTAAACTTATCAGCACAAGCCGCCGCTTCAGCTACTCTGCCTATAGTGGTATCAGCAATAATAACTTTTACAGGCTCGCCGTTAGAGTATCTCAAATTATCCGTTATAAGCTTGGCGGCAGATATTGCCATATTCATAGTTTGGGCTTCCAAAGACTCTCTTACCTGTAATACTCCCCGTCTTCCGTCAATTGTCGGTCTTATCCCTATAACAGGATAATCTCCTATCAGTCTGTTTTTCGCCATATTATCCTCCTCATCATATTTATTTTTTGTTGCAAAAAATAAAAAACGGCTCATAAATCTATGAGCCGTTAATAAAGCTTTATGTCATTTTTTGTATGCTGTTTTTAACAATATTCACCATTTCGGTTTCTGCACCAAGACTGAAATTTAGAAAAATGCCCTGTCCGCCGCCGGCGCCTATTGCTGAAACAAAAATAGTGTTTTTATTGCCTACCACAGTAAGACTCAAACTTGCCCTGCTGCGGTTTCGATAAAAATATTTATCATAAACCCTAATTTCAATTTTTACATTTTGAACAGCATAACTACTCTGGTCAACCAGCTCCATGCTTAATCCGCTGTTCATAATATCGTTATGCAGCCGATTGACTACTTCGTCAAATTGACCTGTTATAGTATCTTCATACTTAGCCATATTGTCCCCCTTTGGCTTAGTTAATAATACTTTAAGTTAACTTGGTTACAGCGTTATAATATATACTTTTTCAAATCGTGCTTTCTTATCGTAGTCTTTAGATGCTCATCAACATACTTTTTGTCTATGACAATCTCTATCATCGGATGTTCGCCGCTTGCGTTAAAGGATATATCCTCCAAAAGATATTCCAAAATAGTATGCAGTCTTCTTGCGCCTATGTTCTCACTTGTTTCGTTTTCTAAGGCGGCAATCTCTGCAATCTCTTCTATGGCGTCTTTTTTAAAATTAAGTTTAATTTTATCAACTTCTAATAGGCTTGTATATTGTTTGGTTACGGCGTTATCAGGCTTAGTCAGGATATCAACAAAATCCTTTTTGCCCAGATTGTCAAGCTCAACTCTTATAGGAAATCTGCCCTGCAACTCAGGAATTAAGTCCTCAACCTTGCTTATATGAAATGCACCCGACGCTATAAATAAGATATAATCCGTACAGATTGCTCCGTATTTTGTATTGACTGTTGATCCTTCTACTATGGGCAAAATATCTCTTTGAACGCCTTCACGGGATACGTCAGGTCCGTTGGTATTGCCGCTGCCTGCAATCTTATCAATTTCGTCAATAAAGATTATTCCTTCTTGTTCGGCACGTCTTATTGCTTCGGCATTAATAGAATCCATATCTATCATTGCTTCACTTTCTTCTTCTATGATAAGTTTCATAGCGTCTTCTACTGCAAGCTTACGGTTTTTACGGCGTTTGGTCTGCATAATTCCACCCATAATTTCGCCCAAATCAATAGCTGCACCCATACCTGGCATGATTTCCATAGTCTTAGGTCTGTCAATTACAGCTATTTCTACTGTGGTTTTGTTGAGTTTGCCAGCTCTAAGATCAGCCAAAATCTGGTCTTTCAAAACAGGCTCTGGAGATTCATTGCCCTTTTTCCTTTCGGTATAAATAGCATCTGCTACCTTTTTCTCAGCAATGTCTTTGGCTTTTTTTTCTACTTCTTGGAACTTTTCTTCCTTAACAAGTCTTACAGCAACTTCTGCAAGATCTCTAATCATAGACTCTATATCACGGCCTACATATCCTACTTCGGTAAACTTGGTGGCTTCTACTTTTATAAAAGGTGCTTTAACAAGCTTAGCAAGACGGCGAGCAATTTCGGTTTTGCCTACACCAGTCGGCCCTTTCATAATTATGTTTTTGGGAGTTATCTCGTCCCTTTGTTCGTTAGATAACATGCTTCTTCTGTATCTATTTCGTAACGCTACAGCAACTGCTCGTTTTGCGTTGTGCTGTCCTATTATATATCTGTCCAATTCGGCTACTATTTGTTTGGGTGACATATTCATAAATTAGACTTCCTCCACAGTGATATTTTTGTTGGTAAAAACGCATATATCCCCTGCTATATCTATTGCCTTTTGAGCAATCTCTTTAGCTGATAAATCGGTGTTTTTTACCAATGCTCTAGCCGCCGCCAAAGCATAATTGCCGCCTGAGCCTATGGCACAAACGCCGTCTTCAGGGTCAATGACATCGCCCATGCCGCTCAAAATCAAAAGGCTTTCGCTATCTGCTACAATCATCATAGCTTCTAGCTTTCTAAGCATCTTGTCACTTCTCCAAAGCTTGGCAAGTTCTACTGAGCTTCGCATAAGATTGCCGCTGTACTTTTGTAGCATTTCTTCAAATCTATCCGACAAGGTAAAGGCATCGGCAACAGAGCCTGCAAAACCAATTACCACCTTATCGTCATATAATCTTCTTACCTTAACGGCATTGTTTTTCATCACTACGCTTTGTCCGCTTGTAACCTGTCCGTCGCCTGCTATAGCTGTTCGTCCGTCTTTTTTTACGGCAACTATAGTCGTTCCTTTAATTGCGTCCATATTTTACCTCTTTTATTATATTTAATTGAGTTTTTGAAAAAAACAGTTTATTCTTTTATTTTATCACAATCACATATTAAATCAATTAATAATTATATCATACCTATTATCTTGACAAAACTGACAACTTGTATTCACTTAACTCTTTCAATGCCCTTTTTGAATACTGCTCATATCTTTGCAGCTTATCCTTATATCTTTCTTCTAATGGAGGTATTATTCCAAAATTGGCATTCATAGGCTGAAAATTATCTTTCGGCGTTGTGATATAGTCTATTATTGAACCTATCATAGTGTTTTTCGGCACTTTTACCATTTTTTCGCCGTTAATATATTTATACATATTAATTGCCGCAATAAGACCTGAAGCTATACTCTCAACATACCCTTCTACTCCGCTCAATTGCCCTGCAATAAAGATATTAGGATGCTTTTTTAGCTGAAAAAATTCGTTAAGACATTTTGGTGCATTGATAAAAGTATTTCTATGCATTACGCCGTATCTTACAAATTCAGCATTCTTTAAAGCAGGTATTAGTGAAAACACTCTTTTCTGTTCCAAAAATTTCAAATTAGTTTGAAAACCCACAAGATTAAACAAGCTCTTTTGATTGTTTTCTGTTCTCAACTGCACAATGGCATAAGGTCTGTTACCGTCTTTATCCCTTAACCCCACAGGCTTCAAAGGTCCGTATCTTAGTGTATCTATACCTCGTTTTGCCATAACCTCAACAGGCATACAGCCTTCAAAAACCTCTTTGCCCTCAAAACCTTTGAGTTCTACAGTTGATGCGTTAATAAGCTCGTTCCAAAAAAACTCGTACTGATGTTTATCCAT
>CALAYY010000110.1 GCA_937895465.1 uncultured Clostridia bacterium
TATTTTTCCTTTTAAATCATAAGTTAATATATCAGTTATTTTAACATCATAAAACTTACCGATATCAGCAAATTTACCGCTAAAATATACGGTAGTATCAACATCAGGAGCATTATATTGAGTTCTTCCATAAAACAGATTTCTTTTATAATCTATACCTTCATATAAAACGCTTAATGTCTGACCGAGATATTTTTTATTGTTTTCTAAGACTGCTTTTTGCTGTACAGCGGCAGCTGCTCTTAGTCTCCTGTTTTTTTCCTTTGCAGGAATTTGACCATCCATTTTAGATGCGGGTGTTCCTTCTTCTTTAGAATAAGTAAAGAATCCTACATTATCAAGCTTATATTCTTCCAAAAACTTTAGTAGCTTTTGAAATTGCTCTTCAGTCTCTTGAGGAAATCCTAATATAAATGAGCTTCTTATACTGATATCCCCTGCTTTGCGGATTTTTTTAATAAGGTTTTTTATCCCGTCCTCAGTAATATGACGGTTCATTCTCTTTAAAATTGTATCATCTATATGCTGAAGTGGAATATCAAGATAATTACATATCTTAGGCTCGTTAACCATAAGTGTTAGCAATTCATCAGTAATTGTCTCTGGATAACAATACAAAAGCCTTATCCATTCTACACCGTCAATCTTGGTAAGGTCATACATAAGGTTGGTAATTGAATAGTCTTGATACATATCTGTGCCGTATCTGCCTGTGTCCTGAGCGACAAGAAGTATTTCCTTTACTCCCATATCGGCAAGGTTTTGAGCTTCTTTTAGTATGTTCTCTTTTGTTCTTGATTGGTATTTCCCTCTGATATTAGGAATAGCACAAAAAGTGCAACGGTTATCACAGCCGTCAGCAATTTTTAGATAAGCATAATGCCTAGGTGTTGTAAGTATCCTTTCTGTTGAGTCACTATCCTTAGGAATGTTATTGTAATAATGCTCACCGTTATATAGCTTATCAATTATCTTGACAATATCAGAATAATTGGAAGTTCCTATAAAGGCATCTACTTCAGGCAATTCTTTGGTAAGGTCGTTAAGATATTTTTGGCTCAAACAGCCGCTTACAATAATCTTTTCGCATTTTTGATCTTTTAACGAAACAGTATCTAATATCGTATCGATAGATTCTTTTCGAGCCTTTTCAATAAAAGCGCAGGTATTGATAATGATTATCTCAGCATCTTGAATGTCATCTGTAATTACATAATCAGAGTCTTTCAAGTAACCAAGCATTTTTTCAGTATCTATTCTGTTTTTATCACAGCCTAATGATATAATTCCAATTTTTTTCATCTTTATTTATCTTCTTGCAAATCAAACGGTTCTCCAAACTCTTCTTCAAATTGTTCAGGTGTAATCAAGACTTTTCTAGGCTTGTTAGTACCGTCAAAAGCCGATATATATTTTTTTAGTTCTAACTGATCCATAGTTCTTGCGGCTTTTGCATATCCGTATCGAAATCTTCTTTGAATCAATGTTGTTGATGCTTGTCCAAGCTCTAAAAACATTCTCATGATATTAGGGAGATTTGGATCAGAGTCATCAATAAAATTAGCTACTGTCACACCATCGTTTGAGTCTTGTTCATTCGCTTTTAATATCCTTTCTTCTAAGTCTTTTTCAAATAATGACTGATTATTTTCTTTAATAAAATTAACTACATCATAAACTTCGTCATTGGTAACATAGGCTCCCTGAACTCTAAAAGGCTCGGGCTTATCAACAGGCGCATAAAGCATATCTCCTCTTCCCAACAATCTATCGGCACCGCCTTGATCCAAAATAGTTTTTGAGTCTGCAAAAGAAGTTACCGAAAAGGCAATTCGTGAAGGTAAATTAGCCTTGATAGTTCCTGTTATTACATCGACTGAAGGTCGTTGCGTTGCAAGCACAAGATGAATACCTGCGGCACGGGACTTTTGAGCAATGGAACGGATTTTGTCTTCAAAATCACGCTTTGATTGAGCCATAAGGTCAGCAAGTTCGTCCACAACGATTATAATATATGGTAATTTTTGAACATCCCCATTTTTTACAACGGACATATTATTAAAGTCGTTTATATCCCTTACCTTATATGAAACAAACAATTCAAATCTCTTTTCTGATTCTTCTATTGCCCATTCAAAGGCATTAAGAGCATGCTCAGGCTCAGTTATTGGGTTTTCTAATAATAGGTGCGGCAAGCCTCTATAACTTGTAAATTCAACACGTTTTGGGTCAACCAAAATAAATCTGACATCCAAAGGAGATGACCTAAATATTATGCTGGTAATCAAAGCGTTAAGACAAGAGGATTTTCCTGAGTTAGTCGCACCTGCTACCAATAAATGAGGCATTTTAACAAGGTCAGTTACAATGTTTTTTCCCGCTATGTCTTTTCCCAAAGAAAAAGCAAGCGGAGAATTATGCATATTAAATTCTCTGGATTCTATAAGTTCTCTTAATGAAACTACTTCTATAGTATTGTTAGGTATTTCAATACCTACTGCCTGTTTCCCAGGAATAGGTGTTTCAATACGTACTTTACCGTTAGAAGCCATGGTATAAGCTATATCATCTGCTTTATCAGCTATTTTTTTGACAGAAATACCAGGCGGCATTTGCAATTCGTATCTGGTAACAGCAGGCCCTTTTGTAACACCTATTACCTTTGCAGGTGTTTTGAAATCGTCAAGAACCTGTTCCAAACTTGCAATACTTTCATTAATATTTTCATCTACTGCACCTGTATATGTTGAATTGTTTTGTAAAAGGTCAATTGGCGGTTTTACATATCTTTTATATTCAGTAGCTGGTTTTTTAGCTGTATGAGAAACAGGCGGTTTATTGGAATATAAGATATCTTCAAGATTAACCTGTTCTGAATTATTTGCTTTTTTCTTAGTATCGCAAATGATGTTTTCTTTAATTTCTTTAGACACAACCTCATTAATCTTATCATCAATATCATAAGGCTTTGGCGGATTAATTTTGAAATATCCGTCATATTTTTGTTGGTTAACGACCAAATCATCTTGAGCAACTTTTGCTTCATTTGATAGTTTTAATGGTTCAAAGCTGATAGTATTTTCGTTGTTTTCAGGTGTTTTAATATCATTTTCAATATCAACATTTTGATTTAATCTTTTTGCAAGCGTCATGGAAGCATGGGTGTTATCAGTAAAAATTTGGGGTTCACTATAAACCTGATTTTTTGAGCCTCTTTTTAAAATTTCCTTAAACTCTTTTATAACACTGTCATCTGAATCAGAAAGCTTGTTTTCCCTTAGCTTTTGACTGATAATTTCACCGTTAATTATATTGGGCATTTTTGGCAAGGTTGCCGGTGTAGCACTTTTTTCATTTTCTTTGATTTGATTTTTATCAAGTTTTGATTGTAGTATTTCTTTGCTTCTTTTTTCAGCATCGATTACATTGGCAGGCTCAAATTTTTTGATTGAAGAAAATTCCGGTTTTTCATTATGAATTATTTTATCAGGCATAGGCTTGGTATAAAAGCTAGGTGCTTCAAATTTAGGCTGAGATGAAGAAATAGAAAAATTATTATTACTTGAATCAACAGCTGAAGCGGCAGCAGAATAAGCTGTGTTAATTTGCGTGTTAAAACCAAGACTAAGACTTTGATTTTGATTACCGTACTTTTTTTTGTTCTCTTCCAATGCGTTATAATAATCACGGCTTAAGTTATATAATTTTTGAACACCTGATTTTGAATTTACGTTTCCCTTTTTGTCTGTTTTTAATATATTAGTAACAAAAAGCGAATTGCCTGAAGAGTTAAGTCCATAATCTTTATTTTTATTAAATTGATTTTGATTGTTACTAATTATATTATTTGATTTAGATTTTTTCAGCTTATCAAAATCAATAAAAGTTAAAGCAAAAATAGCAAATAATACAGAAAACAAAATATAGCTGCCAATCAGGCCCAAAACCGAATGTACCGGATATATAAGCGTTCCAAGTATTATTCCGCCGAAAGTTACTGGAAAATCATAGCAATTTGAAATATATCTTGCAAATGAAACTTCTTTCCCCAAAAATCTAGCAGAAGAAATAAGATGGAGAATTAACAATACAAAAAAGAACATACCAATTATGCTAAAAGTTTTTTTTAAAGGTATTTGCAATGTATAGCCCTTAAATAAAATAAAACCTAATGAAAAAACAACAATAAACATAGCATAATGAGAATAACCAAATATGCCCATTATAAAATTTTTTATAACTTTAGCTCCTATTGGTGCCAAAAAGGAATCAAAAACTGTAAAAAATAAAACGAGCACTGACAAAATCATCAGAGCCAATCCGTAAATTTCATTTCCTTTCCGTGAATAGCTACGTTCTTTTTTCAAAAAAAACTCCTGCAAAAAATCCTAAAACTTTATTTATTAATTATATCATAAGACCTGTTCTAAGACAATGGATATTAAGTTTGATTATTTTTGGATAGGTTTTTAAAAGTCAAAATATGATATTTTATGCAATGTTATTTATAGATTTTAATGCACACCCTACAAGCTCACAAAAAGCCTGAGCTATAAAATGAATTAGTTTTATTGAAGCTGATTGCTCAATTTTTATAGTTGACAGCTTCTCATAATCTGAATTGTCTATAAATTTTAGATTGTTTATTAATGTAAGATTTACAGGCTGTGCGTCTATATCTTTGCAAAGCGGACATAGCAAGCCTCCCCTAATTGCAGTAAAAAACGGTTTTGATACGCTTGCCTGACATGAAGAACATTTTGTAAAGCTCATTTTATAACCTATAAGCTCCAAAGTGTTTATAATAAACTTTACAGCTATTATATTGGGATTGGTGTTGCCATAGGTTAGTTCTTTGAGTGCTTTCAGACTTTCTACAAACAACCTTTCGTTTTGTTGACCTTCTTGTGTTGCAGCATCAATAATTTCCAAAACAACGCACCCTGCAAAAAACCTTTCTACATCATAAGCTAAGTCATAAAATGATTCTGTAAGAGTGCAATTAGCGGTAATATAGTTATTGCTCCGCTCTATAAGAATATATTCTCCAAAACAAAAAGGCTGAGCCGCCATTTTCATTTTGGCGGCAGGTTTTTTTACTCCTCTGAAAACAGAACTTAACTTGCCTCTTTCCAAGGTAAAAAGCGTGGCAATTTTATCATTTTCTTTATAATCTTTAGTATTTAATACAAGACCTGTGATTTTTATATTATTTTCCATATCAAAATTATATCACAAATGTTTAACATTATATCATCTACTTATATTTATTTACATAATATATATTTTTTTGAGAATACTATATCTATAAATAAATAGGAGGTTATTATATGTTTTTTGGCGATGACTTAACAGGTATGTCATGGAACTTGTTTTCCTCAACAGGACAAATAGGTTATTATCTATTATTTAAAAGGCTCAGTGAAGAAAATTCAAGTTATGACGGAGTTAATCCTACTGATAAAAGAGGTAAATTTGATTAGCCATCAGGTTAATATATATACAAAAAAGATTACAGATTCCTTTTAGGGTCTGTAATCTTTTTTTTCGGAATGTCCGTCCTGTCTTTTTATGTTTTCTTCATTTTTTTTAAGATAAATATTATATAAGTCTTCAGCAGTCATGCCAGCGTTTAAACACATGCTAACAAGAAAATGAAAAACATCCACAAGTTCTTCTTTTAATGCATTGCTGTCAATCGGTCTTTTGCTTTTCCACCACTTAAAATTGACTTCATCCAGTACTTCAGATAACTCACTGATTAGAGCCAAAATGTTTTTTTGAATCCAAACATCAGGAGTATATTGCTCTTGCAAACTATGATTTTTAATAATATAGTTATTCAGCTTTTGTTGCATTTCAAAGATTTGTTCTAATTTATCCATAAAGCCCTCTTCATTATAAAAAATTATACAACCAAATCAAAAATACGGCAAATTAAAAGTCATAATAAATATTATGACTTTTAATAAAATATTTTTAATTTTTAAAATAAAATTTAATTAAGTAATTGCAATAAATCGCCGATATCTGTTCGGCTTGATACGCATGAAATGCATGCCCTGTTAAAGTCAATATGATTTTGCGCAGTATTTAAAACATCATCCATACTTATAGAATTAATTTCATTTAGTTTTTGGTCAAGGTCAAATATTTGATCAGAAATCAGAAGCATCTTACCGTAAACATTCATAATTGATGTTGTATTTTCCTGTCCTAAAATAAAGCTGCCTTTTAATTGCTCTTTTCCGCGCTTAAATTCTTCTTTAGTGATTCCATCTTTTAATAACTTTTTTAATTCTGCAACAACAGTCTCTACAGCTTTTTCAATATTTTGAGGATTCGTTCCGCAATAAACTGAAAAAACACCATTGTTTTTATATGATGACATAAAGGTATATACAGAATAAGCAAGTCCAAGCTCTTCCCTCACCTTTTGAAATAGCCTTGAGCTCATGGTTCCGCCCAAAACATTAGACATAAGCATCATAGGATAAGTATGCTCTGAATTAAACATTGGCGAAGGAAAACCTATTGCAATACTAGCCTGTTCAATTTGCTTTAGTTTATATCCTGTTTTAGATACCGAAAGATGCTTTTGTGCGGCTTCAGATTTTAGACAGTATTGATTTTTATCAAATTCATTAGAAAAATATTTTGTAACAAGCTCTGTAAGATTGTCAAAATCAAAATTACCTGCAACAGAAATAACTACATTTTGAGGGCAATAATGGTCATCAATAAATTTTTGAATTTTAGTTTTATCAAAGCCGTTAATATTGTCTGCATTGCCAATAATCGGACGGCCTAACGAGCTTCCCTCAAAAAATAATTTGGCAAGGTTTTCATGGCAAACATCTTCTGGAGAATCCTCTACCATTGAAATTTCTTCTATAACAACCTTTTTTTCTTTTTGTAATTCTGTATCAATAAAATTTGAATTAAAAAACATATCACTTAAAATTTCAATACATTTATCTAGATGTTCATCAATCGATTTTGTATAATAACAAGTACATTCTTTAGCAGTAAAAGCATTAATTTGAGCACCAATTCTATCGATAGAGTCCGCTATTTCAAATGCTGTTCTATTGGTGGTTCCCTTAAAAAGCATATGTTCTATAAAATGAGATATACCGTTGTTTTGCTGAGTTTCATAGGCACTGCCTGCGCCTACCCAAACACCGACAGAAACTGACCTTAAAAAATCTAATTTTTTCATTATTAATCTAAGTCCATTAGGAAATGAGACCATCTTATGCATATAAATACCCTCTTGTGAAAATTTTGATTATAGTATATGGATTATCATATAATTTATTTCTATAGTTTTTAGTCTAACCTAAAAAATGGAAATAGTCAAGTTTGGTCAAATTTATATACTCTTTGATATTGATATATTTTCGCTTACAGTTACCAGTTTATAGCCCTTTGATTTTAATGTTGTTATTATATCTGGTAAGGCTTCAAGAGTATTTTTTGTTGGATGCATCAAAATCAAATCGCCGTTAGTAGCTTTTGATGTTGCTCTTTTGAATATTAAAGAAGTGTTTTTATCACGCCAATCAATAGTATCTTTGGTCCACATAATTGTTTTATATCCCAATTCATCAGCAATTTCTAAGGTTAATTTATTATAAGAACCTGAAGGCGGCGCAAATAGTATAGTTTTTTTACCGCAAATACTTTCTATTAAGCGTTCAGTAATATATATTTCTTCTCTATTTCTCTCTCTCGAAAGGTTTTTATGGTCTTTATGAAAATATCCATGATTAGCAATTTCATGTCCATGGTCAGCAATATCTTTTAAAACGTCGCCGTTATCGGCTGCCCAGCTCCCGCCTATAAAAAATGTGCATTTTATATCCTGCTCATCCATAACTTTGAGCATATCATCAATATATTCTGTTCCCCAATAAACATTAATCATGAGACTTATATTGTTTTTTGATGTATCTCCATGATAATAAGCATGTGAATCATCACTTTGGAAAACCTGAGCTATATCATCCTTTATTGATATTGCCAAAACAAAAACCACTACAACAGCTATAATGATATTACAAAATAAATCTATAAAATATTTTTCTTTTTTGTCTGTATTTTGCGCCATAACATAATATATTCAGATAGATATAAAAAAAGAAATTAAATAAGTTTAAAACAAAAATTTGGTAAATACTAATAAATATAAATATTTTGGATAATGGCTTTTGATTAAGAAATAGCATTAAAATTCTGCTAATTGATAGACAATCTTAACAAGATATATTATCATATTAAAGAATCAAATTATAAGGAGATTATAAATGGCATCAACTTCAATTAAAAACATTTTTGCACGTGAAGTAATTGATTCCCGCGGAAATCCCACTGTGGAAGCAATAGTTACATTAGAATCAGGAGCGCAAGGTGCTGCAGTCGTACCCTCAGGCGCCTCAACAGGGATATTTGAAGCCGTAGAGTTAAGAGACGGCGACAAAAAAAGATATTTGGGTAAAGGTGTATTGACAGCAGTAAATAATGTTAATACAGAAATATTTGCCGCATTAAAAGGTTGTGATGCACTTGATTATGCTATGAACGATAAGATAATGATTGAATTAGATGGAACTGATAACAAAGGTCGTTTAGGCGCTAACGCAATTTTGGCTGTTTCTTTGGCAGCTTCTAAGGCAGCAGCTAATTCTTTGGGTGTTCCGCTTTACAAATATCTAGGCGGAGAAAGCGCACAGGTATTGCCTGTTCCTATGTGCAATATAATAAACGGCGGAGCTCATGCATCTAATAACATTGATATTCAGGAATTTATGATTATGCCTGTTAATGCTCCTTCC
>CALAYY010000111.1 GCA_937895465.1 uncultured Clostridia bacterium
CCATCCAGTCCATTGTTGCGGCGCCTTCGTGTGTTTCGCCTATTTTATGAACTTTACCGGTATAAAATAATATACGCTCTGATGTCGTGGTTTTACCTGCATCAATATGCGCCATTATACCGAAGTTTCTTGTTTTTTCCAAACTGAATTGTCTTGGCATTGTCTTCTCCTAACTGTACTTTTCGATAAGACAGTACTTTAGTTTTTCCATTTTCCCTATCATGTTGTTCAGGCTTTTTTAGCCTGTTTTAGTCTATACACAAAAAATCAGCCATTAGCCTTTTTTTTGTGCATTGGTACTAACTATATTATTATATTATTTGATGAGAAAGAAAAAATATTTCGTTTTTAAAAAATTAATAACGATAATGTGCAAAAGCCTTGTTAGCTTCAGCCATTTTGTGAACATCTTCTTTCTTTTTTACAGCTCCGCCTGTATTATTGTATGCGTCAACAAGTTCGCCGGCTAATCTTTCTTTCATGGTCTTTTCTGACCTTTTTCTAGAATAGGTTATCAGCCAGCGCAATCCAAGCGTCTGTCTTCTTTCGGGTCTGATTTCTATAGGCACCTGATAGGTTGAACCGCCTACTCTTCTTGCCTTAACTTCAAGCACAGGCATTATATTATTAAGTGCCTGAGTGAAAATGGCAAGAGGCTCTGCCGAAAGCTTGGCTTGAGCGGCTTCAAACGCTTCATATACTATTGTCTGAGCTGTTCCTCTTTTTCCGTCATACATTACCTGATTGATTAACTTGGTAACTGTTTCTGACATATATACAGGATCGGGTAAAACTGTCCTTTTGGGGACCCCGCTTCTTCTGGGCATAAAACTTTAAACCTCCAAATTGTAAATGTCTTTCATCCGATTATTTGGGACGCTTTGCGCCGTATTTTGATCTTGACTGCTTACGGTTAGCAACACCTAATGTATCAAGCGCACCGCGAACTATATGGTATCTTACGCCGGGAAGGTCTTTCACTCTTCCTCCGCGAATTAATACCACGCTGTGCTCCTGAAGATTGTGACCGATACCAGGAATATAAACGGTACCTTCCATCTTATTAATAAGGCGTACTCTGGCAATCTTTCTCAGCGCTGAGTTAGGCTTTTTGGGCGTGGTAGTAGTAACAGAAAGACATACACCTCTTTTTTGGGGGTTTCCCTGCAAAATAGGAGATTCTGTCTTCTTTACGATTTTCTTTCTGCCATGCTTAATAAGCTGATTAATTGTAGGCATATTTCCTCCATGAAAAATGTTTGGGAATTTTTACTTATTCCCTGTAAGTTTTCGGATGAACTTCTTTACAACCCATAAAGAAATTCAAGTTTTTTCTATACCGACAACCGCACTTGCGACATCTATCCCTGCTATCGTGCCAAGCTCATGCTTAGACGGAAATATGATAATTTCCGTATTGTGCTTTTTGCACGCCTCAGTAACTTTGCCGCAAAGGCTCTCGTCTGCATCTGATGCCAAGATTACACACCGTAAAGCATCTTTTGCACACGCACTCAATACCTGTTTTGTTCCAACAAGTATTGAAGAATTGTTGATAAGTTTTATAATTTCAGCGTTACTCATTATCTGTTAACAAATCGCATCCTTAATATCTTGCGTTAATAAATAATAGTTTACCACGCAAAAAAATGCGTGTCAATTTTCACGCCCAAACAGTATATTATTAAATGTCGTTGGAGTCAAGTATTTTTAATAGGACTAACAAGGTTTTTGTCAGCACTTGGTTATTAAAGCTATGAAAATTAGACTTATTAAAATGCTTAGACTTAAATATCTTAGCAAAATATGGGTGATAGAAAATATCTTTTCCCACTCCTTTTAATTGTTGCTTCAATTATGGCTTTTATTGCTATATTCTAAATACAAATTATACTTATTCAACATCATATTTTTTATATATTGTTCCATATATTCATAATCAGGTTGCCCTTGCTCATTTATAGGTACTAAAATTTTTTGTCTTGCCATTCTGTAGCCATTAAATTTATAACCATATGTGTATTTTATTTTTTGTTGTTTTATAATCGTACTGAAAAACAAGAGCACATATTTATTATCGCTTATATTTTTTAAATGTAGTCTTTTTACATCATCAGAAAAAACGCATTCATAATTATGATAAAAACTTTCCACTACACTACCATTATAATTCACACCGAGAACATTTCTGTCTAAAGTTGAATTTATTGTTTTAATCCAATTGGTAATACCATTATTAGAATCAGTTGACCCAATAAATGGCGTTTTTCCAAGATCCATATCAGCGGTTGTCAATCTTTTTCCTGCTTTTATAACAAATAATCCTTCATCACCGCCAATAAAATACTCTTTCCATTCTTTTTCTTCAAGTGTAGGAATTTCTTTATATTCAAGCTTTACGATTTTTTCTTTAACATAATCTAAATATTCTTGCTTTTTTGATGTTTCTCGTTCTCTTACATAATTTTCCATAAAACCATAATCTAGTTGCCCTTGCTCATTTATAGGCAGTAAAAATCTTTTCTTCAACAATCTTTTTGGAATCATTCCATAACCATACGAAAAGGAATTAGCTGTACTTTTAGCAACCACAACTTTAAAGAACAACCAAGAGTATTTATTAAAATTATTATTTTTAAGATAATACATTTTGTTTCCAGTTATATACTTAAAAGGTTGAAAGAAGAAATCGGCATTTTCAGCACCAAATGTTAAAGTATTAGCAGGATTTAATTTATATTTCATTTTATTAACCGTAAAAGAAAGCCCATTGTTTTTACTTGTTCTTGTAATATAAGCTATCCCTTTTGGATCATTTGTTAAGCTATAAATATGAAATGCTTTTGAATTTTTGCAAACAACATTTGCTTCCGCAAAGGTAAACTCCTTCCATTCTCTATCATTCAGACTTAGCATTTTTTTCATTCCCCTCAAAGAGATATTTCCTGCCCTGCATAACCATAGAAAATTCAAAAGATAAGTAGTCGCTTATTGTTTTATCAAAATTTGCCTCTATTGGAATTTCATCATTAAAATAATAAAAGCTATGCAACCATTCGTCTGTCGCTTCAATAGTTGTATAAACACAAAACTTAGTTTCAGCTTCTATTCTGTTAAACCAAACATCAAGTAAATGTTGTTTTTTATCCTTAGCAGATTCCGTTTCAACAAGTCCTATATGCGGAGCAACTCTATAGCCATCATTTTCAAAATTTATAAATTTACATATTTTGTCTTCAGGATGTGGTTCTCCTGCTATAAACACAGCAATACAAGGAACTGTCCCAACCCCATAAAATGTATCTTTATTTAATGAAATAACACCTTCCAGAGTGTGGTACTTTAAAATATTTTCTTTTATTGCTTGTTCTTCTTTGCTTTTACCAGTCATAGCTGATTGAGGAACAATTACAATACATCTTGCACCAATAGTTAAAGAATTAAGCAAATGCTCTGTAAAAGCAATTTCATATAAATATGGATTCTGTTTTGAACCTTGAGAATAAGGCGGATTCATCATTCCAACTGTTGCTTGTTTTAATTGTAACTTACTAGAATCTTGTTTTAAAAAATCATCATTTATGAGGTTGCTTTTTCCATCACCACGCAAAATCATATTAGTTGTTGCAATAGTAAACATATCTGAACGCAACTCTATCCCATGCAGTTGCTTTTGCTTTATGTTCTTTTTCTCATAATCCGTTGTAGCCTTTAATAACATATTGTGCATAGCTGCTATTAAAAAGCCTGCAGTTCCGCAACAAGGATCAAATATATAGTCTGTAGTTTTGAGGTCTGCCAAATCACAAAAAAGTTGTGTTATATGTTTTGGGGTTAAGATTATTCCAAGCGTCTGACCGTCTCCACCCGAATAACTCATGAATTCGCCATAAAATCTTCCTACATAATCTTCCGAGCTTTTTATATATCTTATAGATCTATATATTTTTTCGTGTAGAAACTCTGCATAATGTTTTAGAGGTGTCTTTCCAAGATTGGGATTTATTTCATTAAGTATTACAGTATCTTTTATAAAGGCAAATTGACTTAATATTTTATCTTTCTTTACTTCAGGAGCGACTTTGGCTCTTTGTAAATTTGAGGATATAGCATCATAGATTTTTTGACCGTCTGTTTTTATGGTGTCGCCTGTCAAATCAGATATAGAAAAATTTTTAAATTCGCTTTCTCTTAGAGCCAATAATATTCCTGATACTATAATCGGCTTTTCTGTATCCAACAAATTACCGTAATTTCTCAAATCCTCATGTAAAACTGCTGCATCTTTTATTATTTCGCTTGTTTCTTTTTCCGTGTCTGTATCTTCTTTGAGAACTTCTCTTGTGTAATATTCATCGATATTGTATTTATGAAAGGATATGAAAGATTCCACCTCAGGAAGTTCTCTATAATATTCTGTTTCGTCTATATATATAGGTGTGATTTTATGTTTCTTTTCGTCACCTGATATTCCAAAAGCAAAAATTTTCTTATATGTTGTGCTGTTTGCTAAGTGTTTTGCATAAAAGACGGCACCATTTACAGCATAATCTATTACAGCTTTTACTTCTTGACTTATTAAGCCTTTGTCATCAAGTTTTAAATGCCTGCTTAAAGCTGCCTTATCTTCTATAACAAGCAAATAATCTTTTACTACTGCAATATATTCTGGAAAGCCTATATTTCCTGTGCCTTTTTTAGAAGCTGTCTTCAAAGCATTATTTATTTCTACAATGGAGCTGCCTTGTGAATCTGCTTTAATATCTGCTTGTTTTAATAGCTCATATACCCATAAATCTGTTTTCACTTCTTTTTTAGCCATTTTCATATCCCCTAAGCATCTTAAAATCTTGATATCAAATTTTTATAGATAAATACATTATATCAAAAATATTAACATAAATGTACTAAAAATGCATAAAGATGCTGTTACTATCATTATACTAAAAGATATTATGATTTAAAACAATTGACTTTTTGCGGGCATGTACCGCAAAAAGGACTCCTCTAAAAAAGATCATCCGAAATGTAATTTCGGATGAAAAAGAAAAACAGCTGTTACATTAGTAACAGCTGTATATGTTTCTTCACATTGATAAAGGAATAAGACTCACAAGCAAGGCCTGAAACTTCCGGTTTAAAACAGTGAAAACCGTTTGCATTTTCAGGACTTGGTACCTAGAGATTGCTCTCTAGGTAATCGACTTAAGATCAGGTCATTAACCTGTTCCTTAAAGGAGGTGATCCAGCCG
>CALAYY010000112.1 GCA_937895465.1 uncultured Clostridia bacterium
ATGATTGGACATGGCAACGGCGATGTCGTGCTGACAGATAGGTTTGTGGATATGCTGGCACGTGAAAACGCTCATGTGGAAAACATTGATCAGAGCATTTCAAGTCATATCAATGCTTTTGCTGCCGAAAAATCCAGACTGCTTGACGGTCAAAGAATAGTTATTGATGATTTTGTTAAAGAAATTTTTAATAAAAACGATAAATAATATAGAGGAATAACTATGAAAGATAAGTGGCTGTATGAAAGGTTTGTCGCACACAGGGGACTGCACGGCGGCGAGATTAAGCAAAACACTATGCAAGCGTTTGAAAATGCAATAAAAAACGGTTTCAATATTGAACTTGATGTTCAGCTAACCCAAGACAAAGTGCCTGTAGTGTTTCATGACCTGCATCTAAATGACTTGACTGACTGTGAAAAAGATGTAAGGGATTTGACCCTACAAGAACTAAAAAATGTAAGATACAAAAACTCAACAGCGGGTATCCCTACACTTTTGGAAGTGCTTGAGCTATGCGAAGGCAAGACAGGTCTTATGATTGAGTTCAAAAAGCTAAGTGTGGATGAACAAAATTATGAGCTTGAGGATATAGTATTGCCCATGCTCAAAAGCTACAAGGGTGAGTTTATTGTTAAGTCATTTAACCCTTTTAGTGTGGATTATTTTCGCACCCATGCCCCAGAGTTGACAAGAGGATTTCTGTCTGATGCACTTAAAATTCAGGATTATCCCGAAACAGCAAGACAGTTGGTTTCCGAGCTTGTAACAGATACCGAAAAAAGAGTTGATTTTTTTGATTTTGGAATAGGCAGACTGGATTCTAGTGAATTTTTGCAAAGTGTAGAAGGCACAATGCCGTTATTTGTATGGACGGTACGCTCACAAGAAACCTATGAAAAAATTAAGCATAGAGCTGATAATATTATCTTTGAAGGCTTTATACCTGTCCGTTAATAATTATAACTAAAGATAAGAAAAGCATCCGATTTGGATGCTTTTTTATATAATCTGAACTTTTATTAAGTCGTAAGTCCAAAACCCAATTCAAATTGATATTGGGGGTTTTGGGTGTTGATATCAGCAACGGACTTATACCAAGGCATAGGAAGTTTGCCTGTAAACTTCTTTTCGCCTGTTAAAACAGAGACGATGCCGTCTCCTTCTGTGCCGGGCAGATAGCTCATTACCAAGCCGTCCCAATCATCAATATAATCATTGATAATAACATTGCGCCCTGCAACAATTACTGCAATAACAGGCTTATTAAGGCTTTGGGCATATGATATAGCACCACTATTACCAGCAAGTGCTTTATCTCCTATAATAGAAGGATTGACGGTATCTCCTTCATATTCAGAATAGGGCGTTTCTCCAATTGCAAGTAAGACAACGTCAGCTTCATTGGCTCTGTTTTGGTCTGTAATAATTTCAAGGTTATGACTTTGGGCAGCTTGATCTAATCCGTTCAAAATAGTAGTGCCGTTTGTCAAGCTATTGCCCTTTAACCCTTGCCAAGTAATAGTCCATCCGCCGCACTGTACTCCCAAATCATCTAAGGCAGGACCTGTAACAAAAACCTTTTGACCGATTGTTAGGGGCAGGATATTATTATCGTTTTTTAATAATACCTGAGATTTTTCAACTAATTGTTTTGATAACGCGCGCCCTTTTGATGAGCCTAAAGAATCTATAGTAATATCAGATGCTTTTAAATAAGGTTTATCGAAAAGCCCCATTTCAAACTTAACTTTTAATATACGTTTTACTGCATCATTTATTCGTTCTTGGGATATTTTCTTCTGGTTAACTCCGTCAATAATCGCATTAATTGCATCTTTATATCTATACGGTTCCATAAGCATATCAACACCTGCATTAATTGAAGCAATAACCTTTTCATTATATAGAAGAGCGTCTATCTCCAAAATACCTTCCCAGTCCGAAATAACAAAACCAGAAAATTCAAATTCATCTTTTAATATATCAGTGATAAGATACTTATTTTGGTGCATTTTTACTCCGTTATAAGAACTAAAAGATACCATAATACATTTTACACCGTTATCAATCAGACGCTTATAGGGTGCAAGGTGTAATTGCCTAAATTCTTGCTCGTCAATAGAAACATTTCCGCGGTCAATCAGCTCATTTCTGCCTGTACCAAATTCTGCTCCGCCGTCGCCTGCATAATGCTTAGCTGAATTAAGCACGTTTTCACTTTGCTGACCTTTATAATAACTTAATGCAAGACTGCTTACAATATCAGGATCAGATGAATAGCTTTCGTATGTACGTCCCCATCGGAGGTCTTGAGACACGGCAACGCATGGCCCGAAGTTAAACAATGCACCTGTTAGCTTCATTTCTTGAGCGACATAAGCACCCATCTGTTCGGTAAGAGACAAATCATTGGCAGCGCCTATTCCGATATTATGTGGGAATATAACAGCATCTTTTAATGTATTATGACCGTGTACAGCGTCAACACCGTAAAAAAACGGAATTTTGAGCCGTCTTTTTAGAGCCTGCTCTTGATATTTATTGATAGTGTCAGACCAATTACTGACAGTGTTTATATTATTGGGAACGGAACCTCCACCGCTCAAAATAGAACCTAATTCCAAAGAATACATATCTTGGGGGCTTGCGGCTGATTGCTCAGCTTGTAACATCTGTGCTGCTTTTTCTTTCAAAGACATTTCGTCTATCAAAGCATCGACACGGGTATCAATACTTAGCTTTGAGTTAAGATAAGTTTTAGACGGCTTTTTGGCGCAAGCAAGAAAATTGACAGATAAAAAACTTAATAATATTAATAAAGACACAAATACGGAAATAATTTTTTTCAATTTTTATTTACCTCCGAGACAATTTACTAATATAAAAATACCACAATATATGTCTTTAGTCAAAGAAAAAGTTGTTAAAAACTATATTTTTAAATATAAATTATTGTATATTTAATTAAATTTATTTGCCGCTAATTAGAAAAGTTTGCTCTTGACAATTGATTTTTAAAGGACTATCATTGAATAGGTCTCAAAAGAATGGTTTAATTTTCTATATATATAATGTCAAATATATCCGCAAGACAATATAATAAAGGATTTTGATATGAACCTATTAGTTTTAATTTTAAAAAGGATTGAGCTTCAGGATGATATCTTGAAAGCGTTGGCGGAAGCCGGTATAAAAGGCGGCACGGTAATAGATGGCGAAGGTATGGCTAAGGCAATTGCTGATTTGGAAGATGTACCGATTTCTGGAATCTTAAGACATGTTTTTTCTGAAAACAAAGGTATAGTAAGTAAGGTTATGCTTTTTGTCTTGGAAAACGGGCAATTAAGCCTTGCCAGAAAAACAATAAAGGACATTGCCGGAGATCTTACCTCTCCCAATACAGGCATAATGTTTAATATTCCTATTTTTGAGGTTGAAGGGTACAAGAAATAATATGGACCTAAATATTTTTATTAATCTTGCTTTGGCTTTGATATTGGGACTGCTCGTCAGCAAGCTGATGAAATTAATTCGTCTTCCCAATGTAACAGGATATTTGATAGTCGGGCTTATTGCAGGACCGTATTGTCTCAAATTGTTTTCTTTGGACACAATAAAGTCGCTTTCAATAATACCTGAAATAGCTCTGGGCTTTATTGCGTTTTCTATCGGTACAGAATTTAAATTGCCGTATTTGAAAAAAATCGGGAGTTCGCCCATTATAATTGCGGTTTTAGAAGGTTTTGGCGCCGTAATAGTTGTGGACCTTGCACTTATTTTAACAGGGCATGATATAGCATTTTCTCTGGTGTTGGGAGCGATTGCCTCTGCAACAGCGCCTGCAGCAACCCTGATGGTTGTGCGCCAATATAAAGCAAAAGGTCCTGTAACAGATACCTTATTGCCTGTGGTTGCAATTGATGATGCGGTTGCATTGATAGCTTTTGGGCTTTCTGTAGCGGCCGCCAAGGTAATTAATGCAAGCGCAGGTGCTTCGTTGGCATTCACGTTGCTTAATCCCTTGAAAGAAATTTTTGGGGCATTGCTTTTTGGGGCGTTGCTTGGTATTATTCTGACCTTGCTGACAAAGTGGTTTACAGGGCGGGGCAACAGATTATCCGCAACTTTTGCTATGATTTTACTCTGCATAGGCATATCAGTTATTGCAGGATTTTCTTCACTTCTTGCCTGTATGGCGATGAGTGCTGTTTATGTCAATATGTCCAAAGTAACCGACAAAGTGTTTGAACAGGTTGACAGAGTTACTCCGCCGTTATTTATGCTCTTTTTTATTCTTTCGGGGTCGGTGCTCAATATTACTATACTGCCCGCAGTCGGAATAATAGGAATTATTTATATAGTGGCAAGAGTAATAGGAAAATATCTCGGAACGCTTTTGGGCGCCAAGATTTCTCATGCCCATCCAAATGTTAAAAAATATCTGGGTTTTACACTGATACCTCAAGCGGGCGTTGCCATAGGTCTTGCGAGTGTTGCGTTAAATGTCGTGCCTGAATACGGCGTTCAGATACAAACGATAATCTTATGCGCAACGCTGATATATGAATTGATCGGGCCTGTAATAACCAAGCTGGCACTCAGAAAAGCAGGAGAAATACCTGATTTGGGATTGAAAAAAGCAATTGAGAATCAATAAAAATTTGCTTATAAGCTTATAAATCATTAAAGTCCTTTCAATATTAAGATGTTGAAAGGACTTTTTAGATTAATCTATCTCATTTTGGGGCGGGCAGGGTCAATAATGGCGGCAGGGTCAAAAAAGTGTTTTTTGATTCTTGAAGGGTACTTTATCATAGTAAAACCGTCAAAATTAAGCCTTTCGCTTATAAGCATATTGTTTTCATACTTTATGCCCATATTCTTATATACAGGGCAAAAAATATTATAGCCCATATTTTTGAGATGTTGCATACGGTTATCAGAAGATAAAAAGCTTGTTCCAAACGGCGATATATAGATATTGGTTTTGCCTGTAACGGGGGCGATTTGCGTTTCCCACTTTTTTAGGTCATTAATAAACCTTTCAAGACTTATTGAGACGTCTTTAAATCTATTAGAATGGCTATAACTATGGCAGGCTATTTTCCAGCCGTTACGCTTTAATGCATTGGCAACCTTTTTTGCCTGTTCAATGTTATGTGCTATTTTATTATTGGATTTGTCATATAGTCTATATCCAAAAACGCCTTGAAACCCAGTAACGGCAACAATGCCTTTGGCACCTTTAAAAGAAAATTCAGGATGCGTCTTTACAAATTCATCCACTATCGGCATAACATCGCCCTGATAATCCAAGATTTCATTTGATTTGGTCTTTTTGATACAAGCAATACTACCGTCTTTTAAAGCAATCAATCTATCCGAAAAGCCGCAGTTTTTCATATAATCATAATAGTTGACATCATCTATTGATATAATGAGCGGCTTTTTGCCTTGGGGCAAATAAAGAGGGGATTTTGTTCCTTTTGAAGTTACTAGGGAGTTAATATCAATAAGTATAAAGTTGTTTTTAAATAGGGTATTTAAGATTTTTTTGAACTCTGTGCGGGTCGTCATCCAATTATTATAGCCCTCTTTCATCGAGCTTTTAAAAGCCAGCTTGGGTTCTAAGATAAGGCTGTGAAAAAAGATATGATAAATTTTGCCGTTATATTCTGTAATTTTCGTTTTGGCTTGAATGCTCTCTTGACTTATTTCAAAAGGGGGTATAAATGGGGTATTATAGACTTTTTGCTTTGCGTAAGCTGTGCCAGTATCAAACAAGACCAAACAACATAAAAGCAATATAACAAGGCAGGATAATCTTTTCATATTGATTATTATTAATATTACGATATAAAAATATTGATTTTCTTTCTATAATCTTATATCAATGGTATAATATTTTTATATAATTTTACGTTAGGGGAATTATGGAAGTAAAAGAAAGCCAAGACTTATCTATATATAAAAAACTTATATTAGATAAGGCTGTAAAAAAATCAGGGCAAGAGCTAAAAGACATCAAAAAGGCAGTAGATGAAATTACTAAATATTGTAATACCGATATCGATGTAATAAATGCCGCTTTTGATCGACTTAATAAGGATGCTAGCGTTGACAATAAGGCGATTGAAGTTGTCAAAGATGTGATTAATGACGGAATAATAGAAAATCAGTATCTTGAATTAGTTGTTCCTTTTTTTACGGATAATACCAATTATACCCAACTTAATAACCTTAGCTTTGAGGCAATAGATTTTTCTTCAGAAAAGCTTTCCAAGGTTGTAAACGCTCTCTTTTATAATAAAGGCGGACATGACGGGGCGGCGGAAATAGTATGTGTATATAACTATATTAAACGTGATGTGATTAATTTGGAATTATTTTTTGAAAAAGACGGAAAAAGATTTGATTTTTTGATTAATGACATAAAACTATTTGCTTTTGAAAGACATATTAATTTTCTTGTTTTTGATGCTGAATTAAAATTATGCGACAATATGCTTCCGTCGTTATCTGATATTGCAGACTTTTCTAGCTTTATCTGCCGTGTAAGAGATGATGTCAAAAGGTTTAATAATCCGATAATGTCAAAATCATTTAAAGAAATAATCAATGAGATTATTGGCGGATATAATCCTCATTTTGTAGGTAATAACTTCCCTAAAAGTTTAGAAGAAAAACCAAAAATCATAGGCAGTACAGTTTTGAAATATGCTTTTTCAGACCAGAAGTTTATGTTAGAAAAAATTACATTGCTTGCTAATAATTTGCCTTTGGCTGAAAGTGACAAGGTTTCTAAAGAAGAAAAAAGTATAAGACACACTCAAAATTCTGCTATGCTTATATCTAAAAACGGGGTTTATAGCGTTTCACTAAATGATACAAAAATGCAATACCGTCAGGAGTATCTAATTAGTTATCTATTATGCCTTTATGAGCATTATGCCAGACTTGACTTTTTGGACAATATTGGAATAGGCAATTTTTGTTTTGACGAGGGGAGCATAGAAAAAACACTTGAAAAGATCCTTAATCTAAAAAATGATTATGTTATGTTTAAGGTCAGCTCTGCTTTTGAAGAATACACTAGGATAGACTTAATTAATGATGATGTGTATTACTGGAAAGCATATTTTAACAAAAGCAATTTAAAGCATATCTTTGAACAGGAGTTAGCTGAGCTAGAAGAGGTTTCTGCTGTATTAGAGAAAAAATCGTCAATAAAAAAAGCTAAACTTAACGAAAGGCGTACCAAAAAGATTGAGCTTGCGGCTGTGTTGATTACTTCTGTTTTAATGCTGTTTAGCATAACTGAAGGTATTTTTAAACTGTATGATAGGATTACCTCAATTACAGATAGTGTTTATAACATTGTTAAGATTGCGGCGGCTTTTGTTATTTGGATTGTAGTCGTGTTTGTAACGTTAAAAAAGACCAAAAAGTAGTTACAAAGTATAACATTGAGTATTTATGCTAAAAATATATATAGAATTTTTATTTTAAGAGGTCTTATATATGAAAAAGAATCCAAAATGGCTGGACTATATGGCGGAGCGAGATGAAGAGCGAGCAAAGAATGAAGAATACTTTGCCAAAAACAAAAAGGTAAAACAAAAAAAAGACAGCTGATTATTAAATGCTGTTTTTTAAAAAAAGCTTAATGATATGCATCTCAAAATATGAGGTGCATATTTTCATATAAAGCCGCGGTTAAAAGACTATCAGGCTCCTTTGTCAAAAGGAGCTGGCGGCGTAGCCGACTGAGGATTAATTTATTACAGTCATAAAAAATTTAATGAAAACAATAGATTTTATATAAAAAAGGCTTAATATGTATCCATAAGTCCTTTCATTACAAACGTTCCTATATATTCTTGCAGCTGCGGAAAATATTGAATACCTATTTCTTCTTTGTGCGTGTCAATATTGATAATAGCCGAAAAAATAGCCATAATCATTTGAGCATCTATATCCTTTCTCATTTTGCCGTCGTCTTGCCATTGTTTTATTACATCAATAAAACAATCAAAAACAAAATCAATATGAGCTGTTCCCTTTTCCTGTCTATAAAGCTTTTCTATTCTATTATAAACATCTTTGTTATACCATTCTCTAAGTATTGAATTGGATTTTATCCCATTAATATTTTTGGTTATCATTTCTTCCAGAACAACCATAGGTTCTTTATCCAAATCCACCGTTTCCAAAATGCTCTTTTTCAATTTTATATTTTCTTCAAGAAAAATATCCAAAAACAGCTTATCCTTAGAATCATAATAATTATAAAATGTACCCGTTGCCATGCCTGCCCCTTTAGTAATCTTGGCAACATTGGTACCCTTAAATCCATTTTTACTGAATAATTCTTTTCCGCTTTTCAAAAGTTCGGCTCTTTTGTCTGTCAAGTCTGTCTCCTTATAACCTTATATTTTCTTGCCTATTACACATCCTAAAAAATCAAAAAATCTGCCTGCTAGCTTTTTGACAGGTCCAAGCTTTGTTTTATAATAATAGTCTGATTCAAACCAGCCTTTATCCTTAAAATAAAAATAATCATAATACCTTACTGATGCACTTTTTAGCCCTGAACGCCCTGTTCTAAATAACATCAGCCTAAAAAAAGACGGCTTAGACGGCGCAGTGCGAATTAACCCTTTATAAAATCTATGGGCTGCCTTGCTTACCTTAGATTCCATTGCTTGTTTTTGCTTGTCACTCATCGGATCCAAAGTCCAAAGACTGCAGCCTTTGGTAACAGAAAATCCCAAATGTCCGCCTGTTTCTTCAATATATTTGCGTATATTATCCCCCACAGGAACACCTTGTGTCAATACGGCGGTAAATGTTTTATGAAAAAATCTCGGTCGGTGAAATATAAACGCAATACGGTCAAAAAAGTTTTTCATGCGTGCAGAAACCTGATATGCATAACTGGGTGTGGCAAAAATCACACCGTCAGACTCCTCAATCTTTTTGATAAGTACATCCCTATCGTCTTTCAGCGGACAATGCTCCTCACCTTTGTCAAAACACACCTTGCAGCCGCGGCAAAATTCAAGATGATAATCACTCAAAAACACATATTCAAAGTCGATATCTTCATATTGTTTTAAGTTTTTTTCAAATTCGTTTATAGCCCGATAAGTTGCTTTTTTGCTTTCGGTTCCTATAAAAGCAGTTACTTTTTTCATTATTTCTCCCTAATCAAAAATTGATATGAATGAATATTTTTTTATTCATTCATATTTTAGCACAACAAATACTTTCTTGTCAATAAAAATTAGTGATTAATAAAAGTGCTAATAATCCTGCTAATTTTTAAAATGAACTTTTTATCCTCTTGCCCTTTGGATTGCTTTGTGCCAATTATCAATTAAGGTTTTGCGGCGTTTTACATCCATTTCAGAATAAAATATTTTTTCTTCGTTATTGCGTTTTAGTTCATCAATACTATCCCAGTACCCTATGGCAAGACCTGCAAGGTATGCTGCACCTAGTGCGGTAGTTTCCAAAACATTAGGACGCACAACTTCCAAATCTGCAATATCCGCTTGAAACTGCATCAAAAAGTCATTGACACATGCGCCGCCATCAACATTAAGCCTGTTAATTTTGGAGCCCAAATCCTTTTCTAATGCATTGAGAACATCCAGACTTTGATACGCAATTGACTCCAATGCTGCTCTTATAATATGCTCTTTTTTCGTTCCTCTTGTAAGTCCTGTTATAATCCCGCGTGCTTGTCCGTCCCAATACGGCGCACCAAGACCAGTAAAGGCAGGCACCAAGAAAACGCCCTCTGTATCATTTACTTTTCGTGCATATTTTTCACTTTCGCAAGAGGTACGCAGCAGCTTCAAACCGTCTCTTAACCATTGAATTACCGCACCGCCCACAAAGACACTGCCTTCTAGGGCATAACTAGGCTCTTGGGACAGCCCAGCACATAAGGTGGTAATAAGTCTTTGATTAGATTTGACGGCGTGTTTGCCTGTATTTAACAACAAAAAACAGCCTGTACCGTAAGTGTTTTTTATATCTCCCTCATTAATACAAAGATGTCCAAAAAGTGAGCCTTGCTGATCCCCTACAGCGCAAGCAATAGGTATGCTCTCACCCAAAACACTCTTGTCTGCACAGCCCATAATATGCCCAGAGGGAAACACTTGGGGCAGCATATTTTGAGGTATATCAAATAACTTACAAAGCTCTTTATCCCACTCCAGAGTATGAATATTAAAAAGCATAGTACGGGAAGCATTGGTGTAATCAGTAGCAAAAATCTGATTACCTGATAAACACCACATTAGATATGTATCTACTGTTCCTGCCAAAAGTTCGCCTCTATTTGCCGCCGCCCTAGCACCTGACACATTATCCAAAATCCATTTTATCTTGGATGCAGAAAAATACGCATCCATAACAAGTCCGGTTTTAGAAAAAATCATATCGCTAAAGCCTTGGCTTTTTAGCTTTTGCATATAATCTGCTGTCCGTCTGCATTGCCAGACTATAGCATTATAAACAGGTCTGCCGCTAATTTTATCCCAAACAATTACCGTTTCACGCTGATTGGCTATACCTAAAGCGGCAATATCTTTTGGACTGATGCCGGCGGTTTTTAATGCGTCTTTATATACTTCAATCTGAGTATTTAGAATATCCTGCTGATTATGTTCTACCCAACCGGGTTTTGGATATATTTGCTTAAATTCTTTTTGAGATTTGGAAATAATGTTGCAATAACGGTCAAAAATAATGCACCTAGAGCTTGTAGTCCCCTGATCAAGTGCTACTATATATTTATCTTTCATCATATATCCCCTATTTTGATAAAAGCAACAAATCTATTAATCAGTCATTAATTTTATTTTCAAATTCTTCTATAAAGTCCATAAAGGTATTGATATCCTTAAATTTGCGATAGACCGCCGCAAAACGGATATATGCAACCTCATCAACTTCTTTCAGCCCTTCCATAACCATCTCACCTATTTCATGCGAAGGAATTTCTCTGACCATAGAATTATTTACTTGCTTGACTATGTCGTTAACAAGCTCGTCAATTTTTTGAATAGGAACCGAACGCTTTTCACATGCCTTAACAATACCCATACGGATTTTTTCCGCGTTAAAGGGCTGGCGGCTGCCGCCGTTTTTGACAACCAAAACAGGCGTTATTTCTATAGTTTCATAAGTAGTAAAACGCTTCTTGCATTCCAGACATTCTCTTCTTCGTCTTATCGAATTATTTTCGTCTGTAGAGCGGCTGTCTATAACCTTGCTTTCTTCATAAGCGCAAAACGGACACTTCATTTTACATCCTGCCCTTTTTTCTTTTATTATACAACATTAATAACTTTTATCCAAACAAAAAGTTTTTATAAAAAATATGTTAAAGACTCTGAGCCTTTTTAATCAAATTATCATTGCGTATAGAAAATAAAGCCCCCTTTTTAAAATGGAGTCTAAGGAATCTATTATCTTTACAGCTTACAGGAAACAAAGCCTTCTTTATTTAAAATTGCCTTTAGGAAGCCAAACCTTCTTTCAATATTTATAGTTCATAAAAACCCAAGCCTTCTTTTTCAAAAGAAGGTGGCATTGCCGTAAGGCAATGCCGGATGATTTATTTTGCATAGCTTTAAAAAGTATTATGAAAGACATATTAAGTCATAAGAACTTTTTCTAAAATCCTTCGCTCTCATTGTATTATTTTTGACTATAATAAATTAATCCTCAGTCGGCTAACGCCGACAGCTCCTTTTGATAAAGGAGCCTTTAGAGTCTATCTAATAGCTTTATAAAATAAATGACTTTTTGCGGGCATTGAGAGAACTCTGCTTAGAGTCCGACTAAAATTGCTTTAGCAATTTTGCGTTTGGTCGGCTTTTAATCCTCAGTCGGCTAACGCCGACAGCTCCTTTTGACAAAGGAGCCTGAAGAATCTATAATCTTTACAGCTTATAGGAAACAAAGCCTCCTTTCTCCAAAGGAGGTGGCTTTCGCTTTAGCGAAAGACGGAAGATTAATTTTTTAAAGTAGTATAAAAACATTATGAAAAATCTAAGTGTCTATATTATAAAAAATAGCCTTATAAAAACTGTTTTCAAAAAACTAATCTTTGTTTTGATAATATTTCATAAAATAATTGATATTTTGGTCGTGTGTTGGGCTTTGATTATAATATGCACCGTTTTTTGGCGGTGAAGACTTATTTTGACCGTTCATATAATAAGCGTTGGAATCTTGGGAACTGCTGCGATAACCATCAATATCATTAGGCATAAAATCAACACAAATATCTTCTTGACAGCAGCAATCATCTCTATCCTTATCCTTGTCTTTATCATGGCAGCCTTGAGGACGGGAAGAAAATGATTGCGGTCTTAATTCTACCAATATGACATCCTCGCCTATTTTTTTGATGTCGCACCATTTTATAAAGATGTTATCGCAAGCTTTGAAAAAAGTCCATTTCCTAATGCCAGGAACAATAAAGCCTTCTATATGCCCTTTGATATTAAAAATGACATCAATAATCCTGCCCAGCCTCCTGCCGTCAATCAGATTGATTACATCTTTTTTTCTAAGTTCGCAAAATGTAAGCTGTATTTCCATAATCCCCCAAAAATCCTTAGTAGATTATATATGACATTCCTGCCAATTGTGTGAAAATATTCTTTTCAAAAACTCTTTAAATTCTTTTTGGAGTATAAAAGACTTAGTTTTCGCCCAAACTATAAGACATACTTAGGATTTTGGAGGATATATGGCAAAAGTTGTAATATGCGGTCTTGACACATCCACTCTCCCAAAGCTTTCCAATCAAGAAATAACCGATTTGATGAAACAGCTCAAAACAGGCGACGAAGAAGCCCGTCAGCAATTTATTATTGGCAATATGCGGCTGGTGCTGTGTGTAGTACAGCGGTTTATGGGCAGAAAAGAAAATATTGACGATATCTTTCAGGTAGGTTGTGTGGGGCTTATTAAGGCAATTGACAATTTTAATACAGCGCTCAATGTAAAATTTTCAACTTATGCAGTGCCTATGATTATAGGCGAAATCAGAAGATTTTTGAGAGATAACAACAGCGTAAGAGTAAGCAGGTCATTAAGAGATACAGCATATAAGGCATTGCAGGCACGTGAAGCCTTGGAGTTAAAATCCAATAATGAGCCTACCTTGGAAGAAATAGCCGCAGCCATTGATATGCCAATAAGAGAAGTGGTATATGCATTGGATGCCATAAGCGACCCTGTTTCATTATTTGACCCTGTTTATCATGACGGCGGTGATGCTATAACTTTGGTTGACCAATTAAGAGATGAAAAAAACTCTGACGAAAACTGGACGGAAAATGTAGCTTTGAAAGAATCTATAAGAAAACTTGCGGAAAGAGAACGGCAAATATTATATCTAAGATACTTTGAAGGCAAAACTCAGATTGAAGTAAGTGAGGAAATAGGCATAAGTCAAGCACAAGTATCAAGGCTAGAAAAAAACGCATTAAAAACTATTTCTAAGACAATGTAATTAAAGTTAGACACTGAAAAATCCTTCAGTGTCTTTTTATTATGTATCAATTATCTCTATATCACATATTATATTATTTTTTATTGACCTTTATTTTAATTTCCTTGATTTCATCATTGATATTGCTTGTATTAATCCACCATTAATTAACCCTCCTCCTATACGATTTCCAACAAAGTCTGGATTAAAACTATTAATTATTTTATCTTCAACATTAAAAACATTATGTGTTTCATATATTAAAATACGTGTAGTATCTAATGCACGATAACTATCAAATGAGATAATTGATGTGTTAACCCCACCAATAGGAAATAATAATCTATCAAATGATTTTCTATTATTCCAATGCTGTTTAATTCTTTTGCCTATTGTGTTTGAAGTTCCAATATAAAATTGACAATATTGGTCAGCAATTAAAATATAATAACCTGATGCTGTCATATATGAATTTAAATCATAAATTTCTTTAAATTTAGAATTGTTTTTTAAAAAATTATCAATATTAGAATTAAATTCATTATGATCTAGCATAGAAAAAAATTGCATATTTAAATCAAAATTTTCAAAAGCATCTTTTAAGTGTTTTTGACACCACTCATCAGTATAATACCTTCCTAAAACATCATAACCTAAATCATATCTATTTATAAATTTGTAATAGCGTTCTACACAATCTTTTACATATTCTTCTAAGGTAATCGTTTTATCATTATTCCATTCTTTTTCTAAAACAGATATATGATAATCTTCTGGCAAGGATTGATAACGTTCCAGTTCTTCCTTAATAAACTCAATATAATTTATATATCCTTTTTTTTCTCTTTCGAGCAATGATTCATAATGATCTAATAGCCTAGATAAATACCAAATGACCCATTCTTTAGGAATTTTCTCATATCGTTTATTACTCGAAATTATGAAGGAACTTAATGAGCCTAATGAACTCTTTTTGTTAATTATGGCATAGTTATCTCTAGTTAGTTTATGCCCGTATTTGCTTTCCCCTAATTTTAATCCAAAATGTGTTTTCATAATGTATTTCCCCTATTATAATTTTCTTTCTTTTTTTGGTACTCAAAATTATTATAACATATAAAGCAAGACATAATTATTTATATTTTGAAGATAGAAAATAAAAGGTCACGAGATATGGTAGCGGGATTACATGATATATTCATTATCTTTTGACATGGTGTTTTTTTCAAAATTCGCTATATGACGACATTATATACGCATATAACAAAATTTATAAAAAGAATTTTGGCATAACATATATCATTGACAAGATTTTATTTTTTGGAGGGGTTTATGAGTATATTGGTCACAGGAGCTTTTGGGCAGTTGGGGCAGAGCGTAATAAAAAAATTAAAGCAAAACAATATGCCCTGTATAGCATTGTCAAAACAGCAGCTTGATATCACTGATTATAACGCGCTGTTTGATTGCTTTGTTGAAAATAAGCCGCAAGTTGTAATTCATTGTGCGGCATATACCGATGTTGACAAGGCGGAAAAAGAAAGACAAAAG
>CALAYY010000113.1 GCA_937895465.1 uncultured Clostridia bacterium
CCTATAAAATACTCAGCCGATAATAAAAGGGCTTACGCGACCGCATTAAAAAGATTTTTTATAGCTAGGTCAGAAGAAGTTTTTTTAAAGCAGCTTAATTACATATCTCAAAAAACAGGGTTAAAATTTAATAGTTTAAAAATCATAAATGCTAAGTCCAGATGGGGAAGCTGCGATAGGCAGGGGAATATCAGCATTAATTTTAGGGCAATTATGTTGGACGAGATACTGAGAGAGTATCTTATTATTCATGAATTAGCGCATACCGTTGAGTTTAACCATTCGTTAAGATTTTGGAAAATCGTAAATACCTTTATTCCTCAATATAAAACAATCAGAAAAGAGCTAAAAGAATTTAATTTTTTACAAGACTTATTTAGATGACAAGATATCTTATTTTTTGTATTATTATTGTATAAATATGAAGAAAAATAAGATAATTAAGCTTTTTTTAATAAGTCTTGTATTAATTTGGATAATTTTAAATATTACCGTTGTTATTTCATGTTCTAAAAATGAAAAGAAGAACTCAGTTTATTCAGTTGAAGTGCTTTTTAATAATGAAAATTATTCTGATTTTAAAGCTGAGGTTAATGAAAGTTTTTACATAGGAATTTCAGTCAATGATTATAAAGAAGATTTTAAATTTCAGTTATTTTATGCGTGCATTGATTATAACAATGAAAAAATAAAATTGAATTACGGCAAAAATGAAGTTAAGATTGGTGTTCCAGGCAGTTATGAGGTAAAAGTAACTATAATTGATGATTTTCAATGTTTAAGAACCAAAAGAATGCCTTTTTGCATCAATGAAGAGCAATCCCAGCAAGAGCCTACAAAAGATACACAACCGCCTGAAATATTAGGTAAAATAAATGAGATATCTGCCTATCCCAAAATAGGGTGTATCTTGCCTGAATTTGAAGTAATTGATGATTCAGGTGAAGAAATTGAGCCAGAGTTTACAGCTCAAAATGGGCAAATAATTTTTAATAGCGAATATGATTTTTATTATTATATAAATGATTTTGAACAAGATGATACTGATACAATTACTTTGAAAGCTCAGGATTCTGCTGGCAATTACACTCAAATTAATATAGCTGTTGAACAAATTGATTTTAATGAAAGTTATTGGTTTTTTTATGTTAAAGATGATTTTCAAATTTTAGACGGCGATTTTATAGCGCTGGATAAAAATAAGCTATATTTCAAAGGGATTACTTCAAAAAAATATTCTATAGCATATAACGACATAGACGATATAACTATAAATATAGATTTTAATAAATACGCTCAAGACTCATATTTTAACTTAAGTTTTGAAGAGGGAAATTTTAAGCAGCATGAAATAAAATTTGATTTCAATAATCAAAAGATTCGTATAGGGGATAATTATCTAGATTTTTTAGATTCTATAACCTTATCTTTTGATAAAGCCAATAATAGGATAATAATTTCAAACTCTAAAGATGAGAAGTTTATTAATATTGAAAGTTTAGCTGCAGTAATATTTGAAATGAATATGATTTCTTTTAGCGCAATTATTAAATAAACTTCATTTTCTTATTTTTATATTATATGTTTTTCAAAAACAGGGGATTAAACAAACTATTCGCAAAAGAATGCTTTTACGAATAGTTAAGCATTGAAATATGTTTTATTTTGTTTTTCACTATTTTATGGCGCTTGTGTTTGTATGATGTTCAATAACATCTTCATTAATGATATTTTCGTGTTTTTTAATTATTACTATAAGTACTTTATCAGATATAGTACTTAATTACACTTTAAAATAAACCTTACCTGTTTATTTTATCTAAATAACCTAATCCTACTGCTTTTTAATTAAATAATATGTTTAATATGTTTAAATAGGATTTTATATTAGCCGATATTTTTATTTATTAATCTAACAATACTTATAATTATTTTACTATTTATTAGATGTTATTGTTATCATGTGCACTTGTATATACTATAGATCTATGTCAGGCAGAACACTTAATTTCATAATTAAAAATAGCTGTAAGGATGTATCACATTTTCTTCTTTTGGGTCTAATTCTGTTAATTCCTGGTCTTGTATTATTGAGGCACGGCTTATAGAAGAATGCCCAAAGCGCTCTCTTATATGATCTATTGTAATTTCAAGGCTTTGAGTTTTTTCTAAACTGTTTTCATCTGTAAACAAGTTAAGCTGATTAGCCTTTTTTTGAACGTAACTTAAATCCGACACAGTTAAACTTATATTTCTAATAGGTTTTTTAAAACTATAAAATCTAAACAAATTCATAGCCGTCTCGATTATAACTTTTGATAAAAATGTTGGCTGTTTAATTTGAATTTGTTTATTCCAGCTTAACATATTAATATCTTGAAGACATAGAGATATTACCTTTCCCTTCAATCCTTGTTCTCGCAGTCTTGAAGCAACACTTTCAGCCAAAACGATTATTATCATTTTTATATCATCTTCATTTTTTAGGTCTCTTATTGTCGTAGTGCTGTTGCCTACTGATTTTACAATAGGCTCATTACCTTTCATACATACAGGTGATTTATCGTTTCCGCTTGCAAAAATCCATAGATAATCTCCCCATTTTCCAAGCATCGATATCAATTGATTACGGCCAAAACTAACTATATCGCCTATCGTTTTAATCCCTAATTTACTTAACTTTTCTTGTGTCGCTCTTCCTACATATAACAATTCTTTTGCCGGCAAGGAAAATATTAATTTCTTATAATTATCACGGCTTATTTCAGTTATAGCATCCGGCTTTTTCATATCACTGCCTAACTTGGCATATATTTTGTTCCAGCTTATTCCTATACTTACGGTTAGTCCTAATTCATCTTTTATTCTTTGTTTAAGCGTTTTTGCAATAGTTTTTCCGTCTCCAAAAAGCTTTTTGCTTGCCGTAACATCAAGCCAACACTCATCTATTCCAAAACTCTCAATTTTATCGGTGTATTGCTCATAAATTTGATGTACTAATTTGGAATATTTTAAATACTCAGGAAAATTGGCAGTAACAATGTTAAGGTCTGGACACTTTTGTCGAGCCTCCCATATAACATCTCCTGTCTTAATACCATATGCCTTAGCCAGATAATTTTTAGCCAAAACTATTCCATGTCTTAATTCAGGATCACCACAAACTGCCAATGGTTTTTTGGCTAAAATTGGATTATGCTTACATTCTACTGAAGCATAAAAGTTATTCAAATCTGAATGTAAAATTATTTTATCCATATCACGCTCAAAATAAACAAATGTTTATCATCTATAATATAATATATTTAGAACGATAAGTCAATAATGTTTAAGCTGGCAAATAATGGATATTAAAACCTGTTAATTGCTTAAATAATCAGACTTCAACTTTTGAGACAGCACCAAGATAGTGTTTATTACGGTCTATTAAAGGCTTTATTTCATTATTATAAAATTCTGTTACTTGGTGTGATGCTCTTCCCGAAAATCTCTTAGCGTCAGTTAATGTTTTTAGGTTATCTTTTTCACATTTGAAGGCGGGGTCATTGGCTATCCGCTGCAGCAAATCATTATCTTTGCCTTTTTGCTTAACTTCCATGGCACTCATTTGAGAATGCTGTCTTATTTTCTCATGAAGTTCTTGACGGTCTCCCCCATTTTTAACGCATTCCATTAAAATTTCTTCAGTCGCCATAAAAGGCAATTCCGCATCAAGATGCTTCTTTATAACATTTTCATAAACAACGATATTTTCTGAAATATTAAGATAAAGATTTAAAATGCCGTCTATTGCTAAAAATGCTTGAGGAATAACTATTCGTTTGTTAGCGGAATCGTCTAGAGTGCGTTCAAACCATTGCGTTGAAGATGTAATTGAAGCGTTGACAGGTAAGCTGATAACAAATCTTGACAAAGCACACATTCTTTCGCTTCTCATAGGGTTACGCTTATATGCCATTGCGGAACTTCCGATTTGACCCTGCTCAAAAGGTTCTTCCAATTCTTTTAAGTGCTGCAAAAGTCTAAGGTCATTGGCAAATTTATATGCACTTTGAGCTATCATGCTAAGGGTTGAAAGAACTGAATAATCAAATTTTCTAGTATAGGTTTGTCCTGTTACTCCGTATGCTGATTTGTATCCTAGCTTTTTTAAAACGAGCTGTTCAAGCTGATTAACTTTTTCATTATCACCATTAAACAAACTCATAAAACTAGCTTGTGTACCAGTCGTTCCTTTAACGCCTCTTAATTTTATATTCTCAATTAAAAAATCTAAATATTGGCAATCTAATACTAGCTCCTGAAGCCATAGAGTCGCTCTTTTTCCTACCGTTGTAGGCTGTGCTGCCTGAAAATGTGTAAATCCTAAAGTGACAAGATCTTTATATTTTAAAGCAAATTTTGACAGCTTGTCTATTAAGGTTATAAGCTTTTTCTTGGTGATTTCAAGTGCCTTATGAATCATAATTATTTCGGCGTTATCTGTAACATAGCAGCTCGTAGCGCCAAGATGTATTATGGGCTTAGCACTTTTCGCCTGCTCACCATAAGCATAAACTTGAGCCATAACGTCATGGCGAACAATTTTTTCACGCTCTTGCGCTATTTCCCAGTTAATATCATTTTTATATTTTTTCAAATCGGCAATTTGTTCATCTGTTATTTCAAGCCCTAGTTCTTTTTCACTTTCTGCCAAGGCTATCCATAACTTTCGCCATAAAAGTATCTTGTTTTGGTCAGAAAAGACCTCTGACATTTCAGCACTTGCATATCTTGTTAGTAAAGGATTTTCATATAAGTTGTGTTCCATCAATAAACCTCAAAAAATTTTCAAAATTCTTATAAAACAATCTTTCGACAGTCTTTTTATTATATCCCATTTTATATAATTTTTCCACTAATATAGATATATCTGAATATTTTTTGAGGTTTTGAGGTAGATTTTCTGTTCCGTAGTAATCTGTGCCAAAACATATTCCAGTATCTCCAAACTTGCTTACAAAAAAGTCAATATGGCTTATAACATCGTCTATTATAGGTACACTCTTTTTGCATAAAAATTCTCCTACGAAGGACAGCCCTATTATTCCTCCCCTGCTTATTATTGCTTGTGTTTGTTGGTCATTAATATTCCGTTTATGATTAGTAATTGAACTAAAACATGTATGAGAATTAATTATTAATCCGCTAAAGCTTTCAAAACAATTCCAAAAAGTCTTTTCATTTAGATGTGCTGTATCCAACACCATATTCTCTTTTTTTAAGACATTTAAAACCTGCTTACCTTTATCGGTAAGCCCGCTTTCGCCGTATGCCCCTCCGCCCAAAGAATTATCATAATTCCATGTCAACGAAGCATAAAACGGATTAAGCTCTGAAATTTTTTCAAGGTCATTATCTATAAAGGAGATATCTTCTATACCAAATAAAAGCCTAGTATTCATTTTTAAATCTTTATAGCTGACTATCAATTTTTTAATAGCTTCAAGATTGTTATATTGTGTATGTGTTGTCCATATCGCAAGAACTAATGTGTTTAAATATTTTGTATTATCCTGCAAATATTTTTTTGCAGAATCAAATTTTTCAACAGTTATAAGATCATTATGAAGATCACATAATTTTGATTTTAAAATCATTTTAATATATATGCTAATTTATTTGACAATGATAACAAGTTTTGATGAAATGAAAAAACTTACCCATACAGCTAATGTATTGGTAAGTTTTTTTAATATGATAAAGTATGTTTAATTATGTCAAATATGTTTTTTTATAGTATCAACGATTTTTTCTTTATTAGTAAATCCTATAATACGGTCAACTACTTTATTGTCCTTAAAGATATACATAGTTGGTATAGACATGATCTTAAAAGATTCTGCCAATTCTCTTTCTTCATCTACATTAACTTTAGCGATGATTGCCTCTTTGTTCATGGTTTGAGCCACTTCTTCTAGTACAGGTGCCAGCATTTTGCAGGGACCACACCAACTTGCCCAAAAATCGACCAAAACCGGCTTATCGGTATTAGTTACAGTTTGTTGAAAACTTTGATTGTCCAAATGGATAACTTCTGACATTTTTCTTCTCCTTTGAATATGTTGTTATTTTTTTATATCTAAAATAGTTTTTTCGTCATATATACTTTTATACAGCCTGTAGCCTCCCGAAAGATTTAAAGCCTTAAAACCATGTCCTTTTAAAATTCGTTCAGCCAAATAACCCCTTTGTCCTACAAAGCATGTGACGTAAACTGTTTTTTCTTTATTGAGTTCATTTACTCTTTGTCTTAATTCATTTAACGGTATATTTTTAAACCCATCTATATGCCCCTTTTCAAATTCAAATCTTGTACGTACATCCAAAAGCTCTGAATTAGCAAGGTCAATATTTTTCAAGTCTTCATAATGAAAAACATCACTTATATTTTCAACAACATTTTGCGCAGTAAGTCCTGCAATATTGACAGGGTCTTTTGCGGAAGAATACGGCGGAGAATATGGAAGCTCTAATTCAGTCAAATCCTTAACAGTACCGTTTAGGCGTATTGCAGTTGCCAAAACATCAGCGCGTTTATCTACTCCCATAGTTCCTATAATTTGTGCACCCAAAATCTTTCCGCTTTTTTTATCAAACATCAGCTTTATAGTCATAAACCCTGAATCGGGATAATATGACGGATGTGACGGTAAATAGGTGTAGATTTTTTGATAATCAATATTTTTAGCTTTTAATGTTTTTTCATTTAGTCCGCAGAAAGCAACAGTTTTATCAAAAACCTTTACGATTCCGCAAGATGATGTACCATGATATTCAGAGATTTTTCCGATAATATTATCTGCCGCAATTCTCGCTTGTTTTTGAGCCGGCCCTGCCAAAGGCATATAAGTTTTATCACCAGTTATATAATCCCTTATTTCCACCAAATCCCCTATAGCATAAATATCAGAATCAATAGTCTGCATGCGGTTATTAACAATTACAGCACCCTTTTGATTAATCTCCAACCCTGATTCTACAGCAAGCTTTGAGACAGGTCTAACACCTATAGACACTATAACCATATCAGTTTCTACAGTTCTGTCATTTAGCTTCAATAATATCTTTTTCTTATTATGGACAATTTCATTAACACTGTTATTTAATATAAGATTTACGCCCGTTTCTCTTAAGTATTTATGCAAGAAGCTTGCCATGTCAAAATCTAAGGGGCCTCCAATATGGTCAGATAGTTCAATAATTGAAGTACTAATATTGGCTTGTATAAGGTTTTCTGCCATTTCAAGCCCTATTGCGCCGCCGCCTATTACTACAGCAGAATTTGGCTTGTTGTTATCTATAAAAGATTTGATTTTTATAGTGTCAGGAATATCTCTAAGAGAAAATACTCCTTCAAAATCTTTAATCCCTGTCGGTATTATTGGAGCAGCACCTGTTGCAAGGATTAGATAATCATAATTTTCTTGATATATCTCTCCGCTATTATGGTTTTGAATGCTTATTAACTTTCCTTTTCGGTCAATAGCAATAGCTTCATTTTTTATTCTAATATCTATATTAAATTGAGAAGATAGTTTGGACGGCGTCATTACAGTAAGTTCCCTATCATCTTGTATGATACCGCCAATATAATAAGGCATACCGCAGTTTGCATAAGAAATATAATCTCCTTTTTCAAGCAAAATAATTTCCATATTCTCATCTAATCTTCTTAACCGTGTAGCTGCAGTTGCACCACCTGCTGCTCCTCCAATAATTATGGTTTTTGCCATATTTTTCTCCTATTTATCTGTTTCTAATTTTCCTTTATAAGCATTAAGTCCGCCCAAATCTACAACATCATAATAACCCAGTCTTTTTAAGACTATAACAGCATGTATGCTTCTGGCTCCATTCTGGCAGTATAAATATATCCTTGTATGAAGATTTCTTACATTCTTTTTAACCCAGTCTTCAATATTTAAAAAAGGCACATTAATACTATTAGGTATTCTTCCTTCCCTAAATTCTGTCATTGATCTCAAGTCAATCAAAAATTCATTATCTGATAAAATCTGATTTATATCATTTATGTTTATCTTCTTATCGTATCTTTTGTAATAAGGTTGCATTAAAAATTTTACTCCTTGCTCTCTTGATTATCTTTTGTATTTATGTATAATAAAATTATACATAAAGTGAGGGTTAATTATTATGGTCAAACAAGAACATATCGATTTTTTAAATTCATATCTGCCCTTTTTGAAAAAAATGGCTTCTGATGACAGAGAAGAATTCTTCAATAAAGTTGTATTAAAGTATTATAACGCTGGGGAAATTATTTCTAATAATGTTACCTGCAGCGGTATGATTACCGTCTATGAGGGGCAAGCACGCGCCTATATAGGCTCGAGCACAGGCAAACAAATCAGCGTTTATAGGCTTTTAGAAGGCGATGTTTGTGTATTGTCAGCTTCATGTGTTATGAAAAATCTTACTTTTGATGTCACTATTGAAACTGAAAAAGACAGTCAAATTATTGTTTTGCCTTCAGAGGCCTTTGACAAATTTGTGAAGAACAATAGTCCATTAAAGGACTATGTACTTGCAATTATGTCACAACGGTTATCAGATGCTTTGTTCTTGATTGAGCAAACTTTATTTTCAAGCTTCGATAAACGCCTTGCTGGTTTTATTTTAGAGCAAGCCAGCATTGAAGGCGCTAATACGGTCAAAATAACCCAGGATACTATTGCTAATCATCTTGGAACAGCCAGAGAAGTTGTTACCAGAATGATGAATTATTTTGAAAACGAAGGATACATAGAGTTGTTTCGTGGCGGCTACAAAATAATTAATAATGTTGGATTATCTAGCTTATAATATTATATAGATTAATAATATATTTCTCTGTAACTTTTGTCACTCTCTTTTGATTATTATTTTATAAGTTGTTAATTATAAAGAAAAACACGCCCTTAATTTTTGAGAGCGTGTTTTTGACTTTTATCTAAAAACTCTAAATGTCTTTTCTGTAGGTTCATATACTTTTTCATCTGCCGATGCCAAAATTTCACCGAAAGGCATTTGAGCAAGCAACTTCCATGTTTGGGGAAGATTCCAACGCACTTTAACGGCTTCATCAATCAAGGGATTATAATGCTGCAAGCTAGCGCCTAATCCTTTGTCTGCTAGAGCAGTCCAAATAACGTGTTGTAACATGCCGGATGCTTGTAATGCCCAAAGAGGAAATATGTCTTTATATAAAGGGAACTGCTCAATAAGTGCTTTAGTTTCTGCGACGTCTTCAAATATTAGCACCGTACCATGCCCATTTTTAAATGAGTTGATTTTTTGTTCCGTTTTGGCAAAACTTTTTTCAGGAACTACTTTATGTAAGGTCTCAATAACAATGTCCCATAAATCATCATGATCTTTTCCAATCAATAGTACAGCTCTGTTTGCTTGTGAATTATATGCTGTAGGCGAATGTAAAAGCGCATGTTTTACAATAGTTATAATTTCGTCATCAGATATCGGAGAATTTTTACCGATGGCATATATCGAACGTCTTTTTTTTACAGCTTCAAGATATGTATTCATTTTTTTACCTCTTTTTAATTTTGTTTATTTAAGTTTATAATTGATTAATATTACAGTCAATGAAACAGCGTGATAACAGTACATTTCAAAAAACCGTCTAAAAGTTATTATAACAAACATCATAAAGAAGAATACAAAATAAAAAAGAAATAAAAGATATAAAATGTCATATCAGGCACGCAATTTTATATGATAAAGCCTTGAATCAAAATCTGTAAGTAGTTTTATATCTTTATGATAACCGCTTCCTACAAAGTTTTGTTTTAATTTTACTTTACCAGAATTGATTGCACAAGCATCTGCAATATAAGTCTCCTCTTCACTAGTGATATCAAATCTGTTTCCCAAGAAGTTATGTATTATGCCGTCTCCCTTTATTTTGAACGGCAACACATGATTAATCAAATCACCAAAAAGTTTTATATTGATGCTTTGTTTTCTTGTTTCTATCAAGTATATTCCGTCTTTTATATGCATAGCTTTTAAAACTTGAGGCTGCTGATTAGGTTTTATTATTCCTTCAAACTGCCCTATAATTGCTTCTGTTCTTTTTTTATTGATAATCATCCATGCTGTGCCGTCCGCCATATCTTCATAGATATCTTGAAGCCTATAAAAATCGCCAAATTGCAATAATGCCCTATGCTGTTTATAATAATTAATTTGATTTTTTATTGTCTTTAATTCTATCGGCGACAAGACATTGAGATTTATTTCATATCCTAATGTGCCAAATACGGAAACGTTAAACCGTGTTTCCAGCGGAACTTTTCTTAATGTCTGATGAGACGGAGATGATCCAATATGCGCTCCCATTGTATTAACAGGATAGCCGTAACTTGTGCCTTCTTGAATACCAAGTCGGCTAAAGCCGTCTGTATTATCTGAAGTCCATGTTTGAGGCATAAAGCATAGCATCCCTAAATCAAATCTGTTACCGCCGCTTGCGCATGATTCAAACAGTATTTTAGGAAAGGACGACACAATTGAGTCTAAAATCTCATACAACCCTAATATATATCTGTGAAAAAATTCGCCTTGTAATGAAATTGCAGATGAATACATATCTGTTATATTGCGGTTCATATCCCATTTGACATATTCAATCTTAGCATTTTTTAAAACATCACTTATTACTTGTATTATATATCGTCTTACCTCTTTTTTACATAAGTCGAGGACATATTGGTTTCGCCCTTCTAATGGCGTTCTATTAGGTGATTTTATTGCCCAGTCAGGATGATTTTCATATAAAACGCTTTTTTCATTAACCATTTCAGGCTCCACCCATAGGCCAAACATCATTCCTAACTTGTTAATGCTTTGTGCCAATTTATTAAGACCCATAGGTAACTTCTTTTTATTTTCAAACCAATCTCCTAAAGAACTATTGTCAGAATTTCTATTGCCAAACCAACCATCATCTAACACAAACAATTCAATACCTAAATCAGCCGCTGTTTTTGCAAGTTTTATTATTTTATGCCGATTAAAGTCCATATACATGGCTTCCCAGCTATTAATCAAAATTGGCCTTTCTTTTTTTGCCCAATACCCTCTTACAATATGTTCCTTAATAAAATTATGCATATTATTGGACAAGCCATTAAAACCTTTATCAGAATATGACAAAACAGCCTCAGGCGTTTCAAACAAATCATCCTTTTTTAATTCCCATTCAAAACAATGCGGATTAATCCCTGACATTATTCTTAACTGGTTATGAGGTGAAACCTCAGCAAGTGTATAATGATTGCCGCTATAAACAAGATTAAAGCCATAGCAATCACCATGATTTTGATCTGCCTCTTTTTTTGAAAACATTATAAATGGGTTATGACGGTTTGAGCTATTGCCAGTAATTGAACTGTTAACAAATTGCCCACAGGTTAATTGCCGAATATGTTTTGTTCGCTCCTTTATCCAATTGCCGTCAAATGTAGTCATCTGATACTGATCGCCGCTTGGCATATCAAGATTAAAACTCATTATTTTCCTGATATACAGCGGCTCATTATTTTTATTAATCAAAACGGCTCTTCTGGTAATTACATTTGTATCATAGAAAACGGTATAAATAAGCCTTAATTCAACTGCTGATACTTTGTCAGACATAGTAATTTGCAAACTTTTTACATTGTTTTGAGCAATTGCTTGAGGCATTTTAGAGGTTTTGATAGGCATAATACCGTCTGAAATACTATGTGTGTCATAGGTAAAATCGCAAATATAGCTCTTATCAGGCATTTTTATCTCTATTGCTGCCGCCCTATAATCGCCTTTACCTATAGTTGTGTATTCTTGCGAAATATAGTCAAGACAATAAATGGGATCAGCCTTGCTGTATAAAACAGAACTTCCATAAATAATAGCATTTTTTTCTATCAGTGCAGAGTAATCATCCAAATAACTTATTCTCTTTCCGTAATATACACTTTGTAAATGCCCAAACCGTGTAATAGCAAAGACATAGCTTGTATTATTAGTATCAAGATGAAATATGTTATCCTTAAAATCTATCATGTTAAGTCACCATAATTATTTATTGACAAAAGGCTTATCATCTCTAGAGTCTGTTTTATCAAGTAAACCGTCCTTAGTTTTTCCTTGTTTTAGGTCTGTAATAATACGGTTGTACATTTTAGTGTCAATCTTATATTTGGTCATATATATAATATAACAGCCTAATATACACAAAAGAGGAATAATAATCATAGATATTCTCAAAATCAAAAGCATATTATCATTGACATCAAATAGTATTGATTTCATTTGTTCTGTTTTGATAATTCCATTAATTATATTATTTTTAAAATCCTCTTCTATCCCTGACCTTCTGTTAGCTAAAAAAGAAATTCCAGAAATAATTAGAGTAAGATTAGTTACGCCTACTTGAATTGCACTTGCCAGCTTAGTAATAAACGGGTTAAGTGAAAACAAAACGCTTTCTGTTCGCTTGCCTAATTTCCATTGTCCGTATTCTATAGTGTCTGCAAGCATAACTAATACCAATAACTGAATAAATGCCTGACCAAAAAACAGTATTATACCGATTATTATTAGAGTGATAATATGCATAGGCAAAACATATCCAATCAGCATAAAACCTATATATCCTATAACCACCAAAACAATTGACAAAGTAAATAACTGTTTTCTGTTAAACCGTTTTGAAAACAGCGGATAAACAGCTAAAGCCAAGATTTGCGTTACAGCTACAACAATCAAAAACATCGTATAAGCTTTTCCGTCCCCCAAATCACCAAAGTCATAATCAAAGAAATATATTCCCAAAGAAGTAGTGATATAATAGCCTATATTAAACAATAATATAGAGATTGCTATTGTCAGAAGCTGATCATTTTTAAAAATTAGTTTTAAAATATCTTTAAAATGCGTCTTATCCTGTCTTGATGTTATAGGATTGAATTTTTCTTTAACTCCAAACACTACTAATAACTGACACGCAACAAAGGTAATTGAAGTTATCAATGCTATTATAAAAAACCCTTTTATTGCTCCAAGACTGCTGTTTATTATAACTGGCGTTACACCCATTATCAAAAACAATCCTACATTGGCAAAAATTCTTGCAAGAGAGCTTACTTTTTCTCTTTGCTTTTGGTCAGTGGACATTGAGGGAAGCATAGACCAATATCCAATGTCATTAGCTGTAAAGGTTATATCAAAAAGAAAATAAAATAAGGTAAATATAATCAAAAAAGGTACACCTGAAATCCCGAGATCAATAAACAACAGCATTGTTACAGCTGCACTGCCCACAGCTCCAAGAATTATCCAAGGCTTGAACTTACCCCATTTTGATTTGGTGTTGTCAACTATTACGCCCATAATGGGGTCATTGATAGCATCCCATATTCGAGCTATCAGCATTATTATAGTAATTGCCCCTAATTCCCAATCGCTGATACCTACAGCATTAATCAAAAAATAAACCAGATATGAGCTAAAAAGTGCATAGCACATATCTCTGCCTATACAGCCGATGCTGTAAGTCCATTTATTTCTTGCCGAAATCTTGTCAGACTGTTCCATATTTTCTCCTTATAAATGTCTATATGAATTTGAAGTATTTATATCAATCATATCTTCATATTCAGCAATATCAGACACGCTAACTTTTAGTTTTGATTGTCCGCACAAACCTTTGGTTTTGAGATAAAAACCTGTCGTTCCGCCTGATAATGCTTTTTGATTGCTACCTATAACAGCTAATTTTTCGTCAGTAATAACGGTTACAATATTATGAGCATACGGTAATTTGTTGTTATATTCATCAACCAAGGTTATATAAACGCCTGTCATATCGTAAGTATCTGTTTCTTGCAAGTTTTTTGAATCAAATTCAATCTTCAGTCTTGGGCTAAAAACCTTTCCTTTTGTTACTGTTGTTTCACAGCTGCCGTTAATATAGCCTTCAATCCTATATTCGATAAGCTTATTCCCCCAATTACCGATATATTTTCCATACAAATTAGTAGCATCCTGAAAATCAAGTTTATATTTTTTCATTAATAAAAACATTTTTAGCTTTTGAATAAGCGAAAGATTGAAACTCTTTTTTGAAAAGGCGATTAAGAGGTTTTTTATTTTGAGTGCATCTTTTTTTGAAAACTTTTCGTTTTTTTCTATCAGTTCTCCAATAAAATCATCTATCAATATAGGAGGATGAGGCATGTTTTTTAGAGAAAAATTACTAGGATAAAAATCTTTAACAAATTCATTATTTTTGTATAATCTCACAAAATCACAATTGGTAAAAGCGTAAACATCTCCTATTACAGCCCCATCATAATCCCCTGTATGCATATCAGATGAAATAAATAAAACAGGGTATTTATCTGATTGAGAAGCATAGATGTAAGCTGCTGGTTTTGGGCGGCGGAATATATCACTTACGCCATGATAACAAACGCCGTCACCGCTGCCAAAATCTTTATGTGTATTGTAATCAGACATGCACCAGCCTAAACACCCAGAAATTCGATCGTTCTTATAAAACTCATTAATAACATTGGCATGTCTTAAGCAAAATTCTGTTTGCCGCCTCGAATTGTCAAAGCTTTTGGTGGGAAACATATGTCCGTTATGCTCTGTAATCATATAAGGCGCATTTTTTGGAGCGATATCATCAGGATTGGCAATTATTAAATTGCTTCCTCGATATGTAAAGTCATTATATGTATAGACATCTTCTAAGAGATTGCTTTTAGCAAGAAATCTTACACCAAAAGTCGGTCTTGTCTTATCAAGTTTATGAGCCAAATTATTGGTCTTAGTATAAAATTCATCACTATCCATAGATTCGTTAATGCGTACGCCCCACATAACTATGCTTGGATGGTTAAAATCTCTTTCTATCATATCTTGAACACTTTTAATTGAAAGCTCCTGCCAAGCATCATTTCCGATATGCTGCCAGCCTGGAAGCTCTTCCATAACCAGAAGTCCGATTTCATCGCATTT
>CALAYY010000114.1 GCA_937895465.1 uncultured Clostridia bacterium
CAGATATCTGCTGTCCGAGTTTGAAAACGATCCTAAGGGTATATGGGAAACAGAAATGTTTGGAAAATCTCTCAACAAGCTTGTAAAAGAAGGACTTACCAATAAGCTCAATGCCATGCCCCAAGAAGCCCAGAAAAAGATGAGAAAAACTTTATCACGCATAGTCAATGAAGGTCGGGGCGGCGTAATCTGTATATTGCTGTAAGATTATTTGGAAAAAGATAATAAAAAAAAGGCAGGGCAACACCTGCCTTTTTTGCTGCGTTGTTTTCAATGCTTGATTTTTACAGGGTAACAAGATAAAATTATAAAAAAGCAATGAATGTAAAGTGCTATAGGATAAAAAAATAAATAAAAAAAGAAGAAAATTGGATAAAAAGATGGAAAAATACTTTTATATTAATCTTGAAGAAGGAATGCCTTTATGTAATGATGCTGAAAGAAAATTAAATAATGAAATAACAACCGCAAAACGCATTGGAAAAAAATATGCAGTTATTATTCATGGATATGGATCAAGCGGTGTTGGTGGCGTCATAAGAAATATGGTTATAAAAACGTTGCCTATTCTTAAAGCTAGACATTTGATAAAGGAATATGTTTTTGGGGAAGATTTTAATTCAAATTGCTTATTGATTAAAACTTATCCCAAATTAAAAGAAAATAATTATTACAATAAGGCGAATTTAGGTATTTCTATTGCTGTTATTAATTAATTAGTCAGGAAACAGGGTTGTTAAGAACAGCAAGGCAAGAAAGGTTAATAATAAGCCTAATAATAGCAAAGTTATTAGAAAAAGAAAAAAAGACATAATTAGGTTTTCAATCCCCCAATAACTCCAAAAGAAACGCGGTTTTTGATATAAATATATTATTATCTTACTTATTATAGACAAACATAAATAACCTATGATATTATAAAAACGCTATCTGTGACCTGCAAATATTGCAAAGCTTTGTAAACAACAAGGTTTGCTAAAAATGCAGGGAATATTTTACGAAGGATGAAATAATACCCTTGGTATAATAAAAATATGGACAGTATATCGGTTGTTAATATTAACAGGAGATTTGACCTAATGGGTATTAAAATTGTTGCAGACAGGATGATTGACCTGCCAAAAGAAGAATTAGGTTCGCTTAATATTGATACCATATCATGTTATATCAATATGGGTGGAAAAAGCTATTCAGACCTTGATGATGTTTTTCCAGAAGATGTTTACAGATACATGGACGAGACAGGGCAAGCTGCGCAGACTGCGGCTAAGAGTCCAGAGTTATATTCAGAATTTTTTAAGCAATTTTTAGATGAATATGATACAATTATTCACTTTGCCGCTTCTAGCGGAATTTCATCAATTGCCGCAAATGCAAAAAAAGCTGCGCAAAACTTTCCTGGCAGAGTGTTTGTTATTGATACATTGCAGCTATCAAATGGAATTGCGTTACTTGTTAAATATACCTTAAAACTTATTGAAAACGGCGAAACAGATGCGCAAAAAATCGTAAATTTGGTCTTGGAAAAAATACCAAAAGTTCAAGGCTCATTCTTATTAGATCAACTAGACTGTTTATATAAAGGCGGCAGATGCAGCAAATTAACGTTTTATGCGGCTAATCTCCTCAAAATTAAGCCAGTTATCCATATGAATGAAAAGGGTCAGATGGTAGTTCGCGAAAAATTTAGAGGTTCTCAGAACAAAGTTTTGGAACGCTATATCAAAGCAACATTTGAAAAATACCCCAATCCTGACCTTGATTGCCTATATGTCGTATATTCAACCTATAATAAAGATGTTGAAGAAAAAATCTTAAAAATAGTAGCAAAGTATCACACTTTTAGAAAAATTCAATTTAATTATGTTAGCTGTAACTGTTGTGTGCATAGCGGAAAGAATACGATTGCGTTGTTTTATATGTGTCAATAAATTCTTATGGATATGTTAAGGCAAGTGCTATAAGATAAAGAGTTGCCTTAAATAGTATTAATGTAATTAGTAATTCTTTTTATCTATATTCTTTTTTTTAACAGTTTTAAGTCATTAACATTAGGCATAAGTAAAATAAGTTTCTTATGCCTTTATCTTTTTCTTAATCAAAACTTCCTTATTTCTTAAAGAGAGTTTATGATTTTCTATAAAATAAAAACTTAAAACACACTCAAAATGACTATTGCCGCAAGGCTAGTTATAAGTCCTAACAAAGAATTAATATTAAATTTTTCTTTAAAGACAAGACTGCTTACCAGTGCTGCCACTATAAGTGAAATTCCTCCCGAAACAGTAAACAATACAGCAGAAGAAATAGTTCTGGCACACAAGGTTACAAGCTGACCGATTATAAAAATAGCAAGTGAGAGCAAAGCTCCATTAATAAGTAGAGGTTTTCCTAAGCGCTGCGGCATCTGTTTTTTCTTTAGGGCAAGAAAACCTACTATTATATAAAACAACACGGCATTGGTAAAATAAGCAGCAAAATTAAACAATGCAATATTTCCTTTGGGATATTCAATGGCAAAATATTTTTGCAATATCATTATTATTCCATTAGATATAAAGACCGCCAGCAAAAATAAAATTGACTTTACTGTGAGAGAAGAAGTTGCTTGTTGAGAACTTTTTACTATAAATACGCTTGAAATCAAAAACATCACCACGCCTAGCCATTGAAAAAGACTTACTTGTTCGCCAAAAAGAAAGATGCCCAATACAGTAGGCAATATTATGCTGGCATTAGAGATCATATACACAAGCAAAATTGAACTGGATTTTAGCGATTCAAAAGAAGTAATGACTGCAGCAGTAATTGATAATCCCATAAAAAAACCTATAATAAATGTAGGCATATCAAAACCATAAAAACCGCCTATAAGCACCAAAACAATAGCGGCAACAGCAGATACCAGGTTTTGATAAGCCAAAAAATGCAGATTAGTTTTATCTGACCGCAGAAGGTTGCTGACTTTTTTGTTGCATGTTGTCTGTATAACACGCATAACTGCCATTATACTAAAATATAAAATAATCATTAAAAAGGCACTCCTGCACCTAGTGTTAAAATATGTTTTTTAGGGAAAATACATCACAAAAATTGATTCAAAACATTATTTCACAATGGCATAACAAAGTCAATTATAAGTGTATGGTCATATGATTGATAAGATTGATAATTGTTGCAACAAAAAGATTATTGACAAGTATATTTAATTTTTATATAATTTTATTTAACAAGCTAATAGTTTTTTTGGGGGATATTTTATGAAAAGCACTTTTTTTAAGAAAAGAATTGCTTCTATTGTATCCATAAAAATAATGAAATACAAAGCTTTTGGAAATGATGAGTTTAAGGAAGATAATATTTTTGGGCTATATCATATATAATTGATATTAATAAAGTATCTCAAATGATTAGGAGTGCTTTAAATTATGAATACTTCAGTTAAAAAGAATAGAACGCTTTTTGTCGTTTTTTTAATAATATTTTATGCTGCTTTTGGCTTTCTTGGTTATTTGATAGTAATGCAATTAAATACCGTAAACGAGGCAAAAGAATTATATCGTCTAACAGGAGAAGAAATATGGCAAAAAGTGATGAGGCAAAGTTATTTTAATAGTTATATAATACTATATGCAGGTATATTTTTTCTGCTCTCCAATATATCTTTTTTGTGTGAAAGATTTAAAAAATGGGATGCAACCAAAAACAAGATTAATATACCGCTTGTTGTGTTAAACAACATTATTGGTGTTGCAGGTACTTGCATAATGCTATTTTATGGGTATAATACAGCTGTAATTGGTCTAGTTTTTGGAATAGGTTTATTACTTTTATTCTTTTTGAGAGTTGCATTTACAATTATTAACCGTAAAGCTCCTTATTTGTTTACAAAAAATAATAATGAAAATGGATAAAAATTTGGGCAAGTGCGGTTTCGTCTCTTAAATTGCTCTTGTCTTATATAGGCTCTTGAACTGTATTATGATATTTT
>CALAYY010000115.1 GCA_937895465.1 uncultured Clostridia bacterium
GCATGGTCTTTTGGATTATGGCTTTCAACTTCTTTTACGACTAATTATGACGAGAAGACTGTAAACTTTTTTATAGATGAGATGTTCAAGCGCAATATTCCTCTTTCAACCTTTCATTTTGATTGTTTTTGGATGAAAGAATTTGAATGGAGCGGTTTTGAATGGGATAAAGATCTTTTTCCTGACCCTAAGGATATGCTTGAAAGACTGCACCAAAAAGGGCTTAATGTCTGTGTTTGGATTAATCCATATATTGCCCAAAAGTCTATCTTGTTTGAAGAGGGAATGGCAAAAGGATACTTTTTGAAAAAAGCAAACGGCAAGGTTTATCAGCGTGATGAATGGCAGGCAGGTATGGCTTTGGTTGACTTTACCAATCCTGATGCTTATAGATGGTATGCGGATAAGTTAGAGCATCTTATTGATATGGGCGTTGACTGCTTTAAGACAGATTTTGGAGAGAGAATTCCCGAAGACGTTATATATCATGACGGCAGTTTCCCTAGAGCCGCTCATAATTATTATTCATATCTATATAACAAATGCGTGTTTGAACTACTTGAGAGAAAAAAAGGCAAAGGCGAAGCAATAGTCTTTTCAAGAAGCTCTTGCGCTGGCGGACAGTCTTTCCCTGTTCATTGGGGCGGAGACTGCAATTCCAACTATAACTCTATGGCAGAAAGCCTAAGAGGCGGCTTGTCTTTGATTGTCAGCGGGTTTTCGTTTTGGAGCCATGATATAGGAGGCTTTGAAAATAATTCACCTCCTGATATATACAAAAGATGGGTAGCTTTTGGGCTTTTGTCCTCACACAGCAGACTGCACGGCTCAACATCTTATAGAGTGCCTTGGAACTATGATGAAGAATCTAGCGATGTATTGAGATTTTTCACCAATCTAAAATGCTTGCTAATGCCTTATATATATAGTGCGGCAGTGCTGTCGCATCAAAAAGGTACACCTGTTATGAGACCTATGTTTTTTGAGTTTGATGAGCCGACATGTGCTTACCTTGACAGACAATATATGCTGGGACAGAATTTGTTGGTTGCCCCAGTATTATCCGAAAAAAACATATGTGAATTTTATCTCCCTGAAGGACAATGGACACATTACTTAACGGGCGAAAAGCTAACAGGCGGCAGATGGTATAATAAAGAATACGACTTTTTCTCTTTGCCTTTGTATGTCCGTCAAAACTCCATAATTCCTAAAGGCAGCGTAAATAACCGACCTGATTATGATTACATAAAGGATACAGTTTTTGAAATCTTTGAACTTAACAATCAAGCACAATGTTTGGTAAATTCTTGTGACTTAAAAACGCAGGCAGAAGTTATTGCCAAAAGAGAAGCGGACAAAATTATTATATCAACCAAAGGCGATGTAAAGTATATTCTTCTCAATGGAATCTTCAAATGTAATGTAAAAGGTGCGGAACAAGAGGTAAGCGAGAGAGGAATAAAACTGATTTTAAATTCTAGCAAGGTAATTGTTAACTTATAAAGGTTTTTTTGGCAAGCTAAATAACACAGCTATTTACTAAAAAGAAAAAAACATATATAATATAAAGAAGGGGAAAAAGATGTCAAAAAAGCCGTTATATCTCGGGGCTGCTTATTATCCCGAAGTTAATTATTTTGAAACCATAGACCAAGATATAACTTATATGAAAAAAGCCCATTTGAATGTTATGAGAATGGGCGAATTTGCGTGGAGTGTATTTGAGCCTAACGAAGGACAATATGATTTTGTTTGGCTTGATAATGTTATCAAAAAGCTATATGACAACGGTATTTACACAATTCTTTGCACTCCTTCTTGCACTCCGCCGATTTGGCTTACACGAAAACATCCCGATATCTTGAGGCGTGACGATGACGGGCAATCAGCTTGTCATGGCGGACGTGGTCATGGGTGTCCTAACAGCCCTGTGTTTAATGAGTATGTCAACAAAATAGTCACTGCTATGGCTGACTATTTTAAAGATAATCAGGCAGTAATAGGCTGGCAGATAGACAATGAAATTTATCCATGGCGTCAAGGCTGTCATTGTGACTTTTGTATGAATGAGTTTTATGCGCATTTAAAATCAAAATACGGTACGATTGATAACCTTAACAAACAATGGAGCTTGCGTATTTGGAGCATAGAATATCAAGATTTTAATCAAATACCCTATCCCAAAATAAAAGAATGGGGAAGTCATCCAGCAATTACTACCGAATACATCAACTTTCAAAGCAAAAGCAATTCAGATTTTATATCCCGTCAAGCCGATATTTTGAGAAATCGTGGGATAAGTGTTCCTATCGGTACGGATATGATGCCCTTTCTCAATCAAGACCATTACATAACCAATCAAAATCTTGATGTGGTTATGTTCAATCATTATCACTCTCAAAAAAATTTTTTTGAAGCGGCTTTTTGGATGGATTATATATCAGGGCTCAAAGACAGACCGTTTTGGAATACTGAAACTGCAACAAGCTATAACGGTCCCAACAGCACCAATCCTGATTATTTTCCGATAAATTTTAATTATATCAACACATTATTGCCCTTTGTATTTGGTGCAGAGATGAATCTTTATTGGCTTTTTAGAGCACATTATGCAGGGCCTGAACTCATGCATTCGTCAGTAATCACGTCGCAAGGAAAAGCCATACATAACTTTGATGAGATTATTCAAGCTTCTGCCGCTTTAGAAAAATGCAATGAGTTTTTAACTGATTTTAAATTATCTGATCCTGATTTTGCAATGAGTTTTTCTAGCAACGCTTATAATATATTTGAAGGGCAAAAAGTTGTAACAGGTTTCCATTATACCGAAAACATTATCAATATTTATAAATTATTAAAAGAAGCATCTGTTGCACCGCATATTCATAATCCCAATAACACACTTGAAAAAATAAAGGTGCTGTATTCTCCTTTTTTGATATCTTTGGAAGAAGAAGATTTTGTTGATAGGCTTATAAAATGGATTAAAGACGGCGGAATATGGATAGCCGGACCTTTGACTGATATAAGAAATCAGTTTTGTGCCAAATATATAAAGTCAGTTTTTGGTCTTATAGAAGAGCTTACCGGCATACAAAATCTTTATCAAATTCCAGCAACTACACTTAACAATACTATAGAGTTTGAAAACGGTAAAAAAAGCAAATCTTATATCTGGAACGATGTATTTGAAACAAAACCCCAACATGAGACAATAGCTAGATATAAATCTGATAGCAGTAATATTGACCAAAAACCTGCAATAGTAAGCTGTAAGGTCGGAAAAGGTGAAGTTGTTGTTTTGGGAACAATGCCTGAATACACTTTGTTATTAGAATTGATAAAAACATATTTGAAAAAGGCTGATGTTTTGCCTTCCATAAAATGCAGCCCAAATGTAATAGCTGTCAAAAGAAGCAACAATCAAAAAACAGGCTATTGTATAGCTGAGTTGTCCAATGAAAAGGGCAGCTGTGAGCTTGACGGACAATATGTTGATATATCTAGCGGCAAAACACTAAAGGGCAAAATAGATATTATGCCTTATAGCTTTTTGTGTCTGGAGAAGGTCTGATGAAAGCCAGATTTGATAATAGCAAATGGTTTAGAGATGCTAGATTTGGGATGTTTATACATTGGGGGCTGTATTCTATCCCTGCAAAAGGCGAATGGATTAAGAGTATAGAAAAAATTTCAGATAAAAGCTATGATCGATATTTTGAACAATTTGACCCTACTCAATTTGACCCTAACTTTTGGGCAATAACAGCAAAAAAAGCCGGCATGAAATATGCGGTATTGACAGCCAAACACCATGACGGTTTTTGTTTGTTTGATTCAAAATACACTGATTATAAAATAACTAATACAAAATATCAAAAAGACGCAGTAAGAGAATTTTTGGATGCATTTAGGGCACAAGGCTTAAAGGTCGGATTGTATTATTCACTTTTAGATTGGCACCATGAAGACTATCCTGCATTTAATGACCCTTATCATCCTATGCGCAATAATCCTGAATATAATAATCAAAGAAACTTTGACAGATATTTGGAATATATGTATAATCAAGTTAAAGAACTTGTTACAGATTATGGCAAGATAGACTTGATGTGGCTTGATTTTTCTTATGACGAGCTAAGGGGCGAAAAGTGGAACGCGTCAAGGCTTGTCAATATGATTCATGGCTATCAGCCGAAAATTTTACTCAACAATAGACTTGATGCCGCCGCCGATCATTTTGGCGGTATTATGACGGACAACGCGAAAGTTTTTAGCGGAGATTTTGCCTGTCCAGAACTCCTTATGCCGCCTAAGGGTTTAAAAGATACATCAGGCGAGGCAGTGCCTTGGGAGTTATGCGCTTCATTGAACGAAAGCTGGGGATATAACGCTCAAGACAATAATTATAAAGACGCCGATTTGCTTGTAAAAAAGCTTACAGAAGCCGTTTCCAAAGGCGGCAACCTTATACTTAATGTAGGCCCTTATGCTAACGGAAGATTATCAAATCAAACTTTAAGTATTATGGAAAAAATCGGACAGTGGTTAGAAATATACGGCGAAAGCATTTATGGCTGTAATGACAGCAACTTAGAAAAACCCGAATGGGGCAGATATACCCAAAAAGGTAATTATATCTATGCTCATATATACGAACGTCCGATAGGACCGTGCGTTTTGCTGCCTTCAATAGATAAAAAAGATATAGAAAGCATTGTTATGTTAAAAGACGGCAGCGAAATCAAGCTTATGACTGAATGGATAGCGGCAAATTATCCTGATTATACCTTTGCAGAAATAGCACCTTCAAAATATCAGGATATTACAGTGCTAAAGATAAAGTTAAAATAGATAAGGGAGTAATACATGGGTTATCTTATAGGGATTGATATAGGCACAAGCGGCACCAAGACCGCTTTATTTGACATTTCAGGCAAGTTAATTGCTTCATCTGTTTTTGGATATGAGCTTTTTCAACCCCAAAATGGTTGGGCAGAACAAAACCCAGAGGATTGGTGGAATGCCGTTGTTTTAGGCTTAAAAGAAGTTATCAAAAAAAGCAAAGTCGACCCAAAAGATATAAAAGGTTTGGGTTTATCAGGACAAATGCATGGGCTTGTAATGCTGGATAGTTCATATAACCTTTTGAGAAATTCTATTATTTGGTGTGACGGCAGAAGCAGTAGTCAAGCTCATAATATTTTTGAAAAATGCGGAAACAAGCTTATAAAAATAACAGCCAATCCCGCAATGCCTGCTTTTACGGCGGCTAAGCTATTATGGGTAAGAGATAATGAGCCTGATATCTACACAAAGTGCGCTCATATATTGCTGCCTAAGGATTATATTAGGTTTAAATTGACTGGCGTTTTGGCTACTGAAGTAAGCGACGCCAGCGGTATGCAGTTATTGGATGTTCCCAAAAGAACATGGTCGCAGGAAATCTGTGAGCTATTAGAAATAGACACCAAAATTTTACCTAAGGTGTATGAAAGTACTTATATAAGCGGATATATAAATGATGAAGCCGCCCGCCTTACAGGACTATATAAAGGTACGCCTGTAGCAGGCGGGGCAGGAGACCAAGCCGCAAGTGCCGTTGGCAGCGGTATTATACAAGAAGGCAGGGTTTCGGACACGCTGGGCTCAAGCGGTGTAGTTTTTGCTCATACAGACAAGCCTATAATTGACCCAAAAGGCAGAGTGCATACATTTTGCCATGCAGTAGAAAACGCTTGGCATGTCATGGGTGTAACTCAAGGCGCAGGGCTTAGCCTAAAATGGTTTAAAGATAATTTTTGGGAACAAGAAATTATACAAGCCAAAAAACAGCATATAGATGTCTATGACCTTCTTATGCAAAAGGTCAAGGATATAAAAATAGGCGCAGATAACCTTATATTTTTGCCCTACCTTATGGGAGAAAGAACGCCGCATCTTGACACCTTTGCTAGAGGTGTGTTTTTTGGGATAAGCAATATACACTCCAAAGCCCATTTTGCACGGGCTGTTATAGAAGGTATAACATACAGTCAAAGAGATTGTTTGGAAATTCTTCTTAACATGGGAATAAAACCTAAGAGTATAATTGCAGGCGGCGGCGGTGCCAAAAGCCAATATTGGCGAGAAGTTTTGGCGGACAACTTCAGGCAAGATGTGAGTACTGTTGTTGAGGACGCTGGGGGCTGTCTTGGTGTAGCGATTTTGGCAGGAGTGGGTACAGGGATTTATAAAAGTGTACAAAGTGCGTGCAACGACATAATTCAGCCTAAGACTGTAATTTCTCCTAACCTTGAAAACTCCAAAAAATATGACAAATATTATCAGATATATCAAAATCTATACAGTCAATTAAAAGACACATTCAAAAAATTAAGTGAGGTGAAATAATGAGAGAATGGTTTAAAGAAATCCCTAAGATAGCTTTTGAAGGCAGCAAAAGTCAAAATCCCTTGAGCTTTAAGTTTTATGATGCCGATAAGAAAATAGGCGGCAAAACTATGCGTGAGCATCTGAAGTTTGCCATGAGCTATTGGCATACCTTAGACGGCGAAGGCATGGATATGTTTGGAGACGCTTCTATGGACAAAAGTTTTGGAGGCAATACGCCTTTAGAGATTTATCAAAACAAGGCTTATGCGGCTTTTGAGATAATGGACAAGCTTGGCATAGATTATTATTGTTTCCATGACAGAGATATTGCACCCGAAGGCAGCACCTTAAAAGAATCTAATCAAAACTTCCAAAAGATTGTAGATTTGTTAAAAGACCTTCAGCATGAGTACAACAAGAAACTTCTTTGGGGAACGGCAAAATTATTTGCTCATCCCAGATATATGAACGGTGCGGCTACATCGCCTAATGCTGATGTGTTTTGCTATGCTGCAGCTCAAGTAAAGGAAGCGCTTGACGCAACGAAAGAGCTTGGCGGCTCAGGCTATGTATTTTGGGGCGGTCGTGAAGGCTATGAAACGCTTCTTAACACCGATATGAAGCTTGAGCTTGACAATATGGCTAGATTTTTGAAGATGTCAGTTGATTACGGACGCAGCATTGGCTTTTTGGGCGATTTTTATATCGAGCCAAAGCCAAAAGAGCCTACCAAACATCAATATGACTATGACGCCGCAACGGTAATAGGGTTTTTGAAAGAACACGGACTGGATAAGGACTTTAAGCTTAATATAGAAGCTAACCATGCAACACTTGCGGGACACACCTTTCAGCATGAATTGAGGATTGCACGGGATTGCAATATGTTTGGGTCTATTGATGCCAATCAGGGCGATATGCTGCTTGGTTGGGATACAGACCAATTCCCGACTGATATATACCAAACAACGCTTTGTATGCTTGAAGTATTAAATGCAGGCGGATTTAAAAACGGCGGACTTAACTTTGACGCAAAAGCAAGAAGAAGTTCTAATACTAATAAAGATGTTTTCCTGTCACACATTGCAGGTATGGATGCATTTGCATTAGGGCTTATTATGGCTGATAAAATTATTAGCGATGGCAGAATTAATGACTTTGTTGCCAAAAGATATTCTAGCTATAACACTGGTATAGGAAAAAGCATAGTTGAAGGCAAAACAAACTTAAAA
>CALAYY010000116.1 GCA_937895465.1 uncultured Clostridia bacterium
GCGGTCTTTTCCCACACATTAACTCGGAAAAAATCTGCCTGTTCTCGGTCAAATCTGCGACTCACGGCAACATCGAAACTGCATACCTTTTTGCCGCTGTTGGTTTCTCGCAATTCTAAGTCTTTAGTTACATTCCCTGTGATTAAAATTGAATTCATACTATTTCTCCTTTTTAAATTCTTCAATAAAAACTTCTATTCTAGGGTTTTTGCTATCTACTATTACTGGGTTCTGTTTAAGTGCTACATACTTTCGTCTATCGTCAATGATTATCCCTGCTGCTTTTAATCCGTCTAATATGAACTTCGCCCCTGCGTGTACATTGTCATCATCTCGGCGGTTATCAGGCTCATAGTAATTAATCATTATGTACACCTTGTCTGCGAACTTCTGACAGCATTGTTTGATAGCTTCAATCTTGACAAGTTGCGTGTAAGTGTTTTTCATCTCACCGCCCTTGAAACGATTGGCTCTATCGGCTTTGATGATTTCGTTCATACCAGGCAATTTGCCTTGAATAACTAATTTCTCCATTTGTTGTAATACCTCTGACTTTTGTCATATTCTGGATATTTAATGTCAATATAGTGTTCTAATGCAATAAGTAGATTTGGTCTTTCTATTGTTTGGTCTAATCTCCTATGGCAATCAAGGCATAGAGTTACAATATTTGGCTCAACCCCCATTCCACCTTTGCTTCTTGGCACAATATGGGCATTAGGCATTGCATTGGGATTGCCACATAAAACACATTTATGGAAGTCTCTTTCCCATACAGCCTCTTTGACGGCTCTAGATATATCACAGGCTTTACTTCTTTTGCTTTTCATCCATGCTCCTTGTTCTCGGCGGTCTTATGCCTTCCATTTGTGCTATCTCGTTAGGTGTTCTTGTTTCTATTCCCTCTAGTTTGCAATCATTGACTATCGCCAAAGTAAATTCAAACATTGTGTGAATATCAAAAGAACTAGAACCCGGATAGAGCCATATTGTAGTCACCTTTTCGCCAACGGTTATCTTTTCGGCAAGCCAACCTATCCCGTCTTTTTTGTTTTTGCATTGCCAATTATGAATAACAGAATCTGCCACCTCATTTTTAGCCCATACCTCGTCATAACTTCCAAAGTCTAATATGTATTGCTTATATAAAGCCTCTTTTGTTATTTCGCCCTTTGTCTTACTTAGCTTTTTCGCTAATTCTGATAATAGCTTCCAACAGTAATCGTTTGCGTTTACCGACCGTTTCGGACTGTATTTTTTTATGCTTATCTCGTATTTAACGGCTTCTTTGGCACTTGTAAGGCTTGTCCGCATTTCTTCGGCTATTTGTCTTGCCTTGCCCTTTTCTTCGCCATTTGCCGTAAATGTGACTGCCACAGCCCCGTCTGATGTGAACAGATGTTCTTTGTATTCTCCGACAAACTTCATTCTCTTGCTCTCCACAAATCAAGGTATAAGTCAAATAACTTTTCTGCCTTTAAGAAGTTAATAAAATCTGTTATAGTTTTATTTATTGGTGCAATTTCAGCCCTCATATAAGTCTCTGTAAACACCTCGTTGCCGTCTGAAATCAGATAACAAAAACCCATTGCTTCAGATATGCATTCAAGATAAAAAGGGTGTTGTGGACTGTCTAAATATTTGCCTGTTTCGTATGAATTGGAACGCTTGATGTCATATATTAATCCCGCTTTCAATACATCTAACTTTGCATACAAGAGAAAATCTATGCCCATAATTCGCCTTTGTGCAGTCGCTGTGACTTGAAATTGCCCGCCTTTGACAATGTCCCCAATAGCTTTTACATCGTTCTCCTGTGGGGCGTATTCGCCTTTGCAGTAGGCATAAACCTTGTTTTCAAAGTCTATGCCTGCTTGCATTTGAGGCGTAGGAGGAAGTTTAATTTTATTTAAACTATTGATAAAATCTTGATACGCTTTCTCTTTATCGTAAGAGTTATAAAAGTAATTCCAAGAACTCAACAAAGATTGGGTTATAAGTACTCTACCCATATCAAGCCTCAATCTTTGCCCACTCTTTGCCGTTCCATTTATAGCCAAGAGATTTGACCTTTTCGCTGAACATCGCTCTTATTTCTCTTTCGCTCGTCAAAGCGTGGGTTATTGACTTGAAATTATCCCCAAAGGCTTTTATATCATCTATGGTTTTTACCGCTTCTACAAGTGCAAACCCTGCTGATATCGCCTTGTCATAAAAAATTCTGTTTCAGACGCTATGTTTGCATTTGCTTCTTCAAACATTCGTGTTAAATAATCATTTGAAATTTTATCTGTCAAGGTCGGTAATTTTCTAATTCCTGTTATACCGTGACAACCTTTCGCAAAATATGTTTCTGTAGGCGTAAAACCAAGCATACGGCTATCGCCTTGCATATACATATAGCACCCAAAATCACAAGGCTGCCAAACAAGATTTCTTGCTGCTCCCTCACACATTAGTCGTTGTACTGCATTACCGTCTTTGTCTTTTTCTTCTACTGTGTGAAAAACATAAATTACATTTTTATTGCTTAATGTATTGAGTTGATTTGTCAGATCAGTAAATGCTTGTTTTACTGCTCCAAATCCTTTTAAAGAAATACTGCCGTCTTTTTGGCGGTATTTCGCATCTGAATTTTTGATATAATCTTGCATATAAGTGACAAGGCTTCCGCCTGTGTCTATTACAACCGTATCAAACTGCTCAAATTCCTCGCTATTAATATCTTGCAATAATTCATCATAGCTTTTGACCACTATTGCTTCTTTACGGTGTTGAGGTTTTACCCTTTCTCTGCCCTTGTCCAAATCTATCAAGATTGGATTTGGTGCTGATAATGCTAATGTGGTTTTGCCTATACCTGGTGACCCACTGATTATCATTGTGAACTTTTTGTTCTGTGTTACTTCGTTTGCTTTTATAAACATCTATATACCCTCCTATTTCCCACAACAATGTTTGAACTTTTTACCACTTCCGCAAGTGCATGGTGCATTTCTATTGATTTTTTGAATACACCTCACTATCTCGCCTGTATCGTCTTTAATGTCGTATGTGCCGTCTCCCAGTGCATAAGGCATATAATC